>DASRJB010000745.1:0-16034 GCA_035649715.1 Pirellulaceae bacterium | reverse complement strand
GGCGGAAGGCGACCACAATCTGTTGTGGTTGACTTGACAGATAGTGGACGGATCATTACAATTCCAAACCGGGGCCGAAGTCCCGGCGGCGGAATCGTTCTTTGAGAATTCGTAGCAAGGCCAGCGGCTTGGATTGCGGAGTGGCGCGGCTACACCCAATCAGCCGTGGCACCCAGCGAGTTTCGGCAGGCGGGGCTCGGGGTTTTTTGAACAGAAACCCCCGTGTTCGCGGTTTTTGGTCAACAATTCGCAGCTCTTACAGCCAGACAAACTCGCGCAACATCGCCGGCGGCAAAGACTTGCCGCTTCGCGGGCAGCTGAATCGCGGGCGAATTTTTGAACACGAGGCGTTTTTCGTGGTCAATAATCCGCGAGCGTCACAAAAAGTGCCACGCTTCGGCTGATTCGGTGATGCACAAGCGAGGACGCTTATGCTACGCGGCGAGGGGCGGCGGGGGTAAGGATAATTCCCGCGGCAGCCCTCTAACCCTTCAAACTCAAATGGCTCGCCGGCCGTCAGGCGGCGACTTAAGCAGAGCGCAGACAAGCAGTTACGATCGGCTTCGCGGCTTCAGGTGCCTTGCAAAAACCTGGAGCACCGGGAATTATCCTTACCCTGGGAAACGTCCAATCGGCCGGAGGCACGAGCAAGCTAAGGGCAAAGGCGCCTCTCCCCGGGGAGAGGGATCAGCGTGTCGCGACCAGTTAGATCAGCCCCGCGGAGCGCATTTTGCTGGCGTTGCCGGCCTGGCCGAAGGAGGTCATCCGGGCGATGCAGACCTTCTTCATGGCCTCGCGGGCCGGCTTCAGGTAGTCGCGCGGGTCGAATTTCTCGGGCGTCTCCTCGAGCACCTTGCGGATCGCAGCCGTGATGGCGATGCGGCAGTCGGTATCGACGTTGATCTTCCGCACGCCGTGTTGGATGCCCTTCTGGATTTCCTCAACGGGCACACCCCAGGTCTGCTTCATCTCGCCGCCGTATTTCCGCAACTCGTCCTGCAAGTCCTGCGGCACGCTCGAGCTGCCGTGCATGACCAGGTGGCAGTTGGGCAACCTCTTGTGAATCGCGACGATCCGGTCCATCGCCAGCACTTCGCCCGTGGGCTTGCGGGTGAACTTGTAGGCCCCGTGGCTGGTGCCGATAGCCACCGCCAGGGCATCGACGCCCGTCTTTTTGACGAAGTCCTCGGCCTGGTCCGGGTCCGTCAGCAATTGCTCGCGGCTGAGCTTGCCGACGGCGCCGTGGCCGTCTTCCTGCTCGCCTTCGCCGTGCTCGAGCGAGCCGAGGCAGCCCAGCTCGCCTTCCACCGAGACATTCTTGGCGTGGGCCTGTTTCACAACTTCGCTCGTGACCTTCACGTTGTAGTCGTAGTCGGCCGGAGTCTTGCCGTCTTCCTTCAGCGAGCCGTCCATCATCACGCTGGTGAAGCCGTTGGCGATCGCCGACAGGCAGGTCGCCGGGCTGTTGCCGTGGTCCTGGTGCATCACGACGGGAATCTGCGGATAGAGCTCGGACGCGGCCAGCATCAGGTGCCGCAGATAATTGTCCTGCGAATAGGCCCGCGCCCCGCGGGAGGCCTGGATGATGACCGGCGAATCGGTCTCCTTGGCCGCCTCCATGATCGCCTGGATCTGCTCCATGTTGTTGACGTTGAACGCCGCCACGCCGTAGTTGTTGGCCGCAGCATGGTCGAGGACTTTGCGAAGCGGGACGAGCGGCATGGCGGACTCCAACCAATGCGGAATGCAGAACGCGGAATGAGGACAACCGTAAGATTATCCGCCTGCAGCTGGAACGTCGCAATGGGCGTGTAGTCCGCTCGCTCCGCGAGCGGGCGGTCCTCGCGCGGAGCGTGAGGACTACACTAGCGCAAGGGCGGCGATCAATCCCCAGGCGTCGCCAGAGGGGCGGATGTTTGCTCGGGAGCAAACAGGTCGTCAAGCTGCGTTTGAGCGACGCGGACTAAGAGCAGCGTTCGCCGCACCGCGCCGCTTGGCGTATCGACAAAGAAATTCTCGCCCAAGCCTTTGACGTCGCGGGTCGTGGAGAGCAGCAGCCACTGGCCCGGCGAGAGCAGCGCTTCGATCCGCAGCTCGTCGAGCATCAGCCGATCGCGGCCGATGCTCTGAACGAGCTGTGCTTCGCTGCGGATGAATTTGGGCTTCAGCTCGCCGTGCTCGATCTCCGGAGTGAGATCGAGCTTTACGCGGCCGTCCCCTTTAGGATAGGTCTTGAGGCCGAACAGGCACTGAGCGCTCGTCAGCTGATGGCCGTGCACGCTGCCGCCGGTGTGCAAGAGCACGGCCAGGAGCGGCTGAGTCTGGGAGGCGTAGACCTTCTTCCAGACTCCCGTCCGAACTTGCAAGTGCCGCCGGCTGCCGGCGCCTTCGCCCCCTTCCGCGTCGGCCTCTTGCCCCTGCGATTCGGCAGTGGGATTGTCGAGCAGCTCCCGCAGTGGTGCGGGCAAGTCCTGGCCGAAAACGCCGGCGCGAAGCCCGTTGGCCGCCAGCCTGCGGCGGAGGTCGGTCGAGAGGACCTGCTCGTCCGCCGCGGCCCAGATCGCGTCGTAGGAATCGACGTCAGCCGCCGGCTGTTTGACGAACGCCACGTCGAGCATGACCGCATCCGCCGCCGCCTTCACCTGCGGCAACTGGCTGGGCGGCTCCACCTTCGTCGTCACCCACCGCGCGCAGCCCGAACCACCAGCCATCAGCCAACAACCCAGACAAATCCAGCGCCACGACATCCGTGTCATCCCGCTGCTTGTTTCGCCGGCGCGCAGCGCTGCGCCGGGGCGGGAGCGTACTGCCGCACCCGCGGCGCGGTCAATGCGAACCGCCGCCTGCTAGCGAAGGGCCCGACGCGTATATTGATGCATGGTTTCGCTGACGGGGCGAATCGATGGCAGCGGGCACAACGCGCTGGAGCCTGGTCGGCCTGGTCCTGATCGGACTGGGCAGTGCCGCGTCCGGCTACTTGCTGGTACGCTCCTGGGACTTGATGGCCGGCGGGGCGATGGGCCGGCTCGACGTCTGTTCGACGGTGTTCGGCCGGGGCTGCGATGCGACCTTGCAGTCGGCCAGCTCGTGGCAGCTCGGCATCCCGCTGGCCGGCTGGGGCATCGTCTATTACTGCACCCTGGCAGCCTTGCTCGCGCTCTCGTGGTGGTTGGGCGCGGCATTTCGGGCCGAGGCCCTGCTCGCCGCGCTGCTGCTGGCCGCTCTCGGTGCGGGCATAAGTCTGCTCTTGGCGGGGCTGGTGCTCGTCGGCTGGGCGCCGCATTGCCCGCTGTGCCTGATCGTACAGCTCGCCAACCTCGCGCTGGTGCCGGCGCTGAAAAAAGCCAGCGGGCTGACGGTGCGTGAGCTGCGCGAGCTGGCCGGCGGCGGCTGTCGCTACCTGCTCGGCCGTACCGCAGCGGCAGAAAGCTCCGCGCCGTGGAAGGTTGTTGGCTTTTTCGCGGCCGCACTGGTCGGCGTCGTCGCCTATCAGTGGGTGTTTGTCGAAACGGCTCTCAGGCGATCGGCCGCATCGGCCGGCGTGACGCCGGAGCAGGCACTCCGCGAATATCAGTCGGCTGCCAGGCAAGACCTCGTAATCGACGCCACCGATCCCCGCTTGGGTCCACCGGACGCGCCGGTGCAACTGGTCGTGTTCATCAGCTTTCAGTGCCCGGCTTGTGCCGATCTGGCGCGCAGCCTCCGTCCGCTGCCCGAGGAGTTCGGCCCGCGGCTGTGTCTCGCCGTGAAGCACTTTCCCCTGAGTTCGGCCTGCAATCCCGCACTCCGCGTCGATAAGCAGCCGCGCGCGTGCGAGGCGGCGCGAGCCGCCGTGGCGGCGCAGGCCCAAGGGCAGTTCTGGCCGATGCACGATGCGCTGCTGCAAGCGGACTTGTCGGCCGAAGACGCCCTGCCGCGGATCGCCCGCGAGGCTGGCTTGGACCTCGCTCGATTCAGAGCCGAACTGGCGGCTCCTGCGACCGCGGCCAAGGTGCAGTCGGACGTTGAACTCGCGCGGCGTTTGGGCGTGGCGGAGACTCCCGCCGTCTTCCTCAACGGGCGGCGAGTGCAACACTTCAGCCCGGAAGTGCTCCGTTTCCTGATCGTTCACGAGCTTGCCGCCCAGCGGCCTGAACACTGATGGCAGAGCCCAAAGAAAACTTTGGGATAATTCTTGCAGGAGCCGCGCTAGGCCCTTACATTCGGGGCTGGTGGATTCTGACAGCTTCATTTCTCTTTTGATTGGGGGAGGCTGGTCATGAAACGAGTCCGCGTTCTTGGATTGCTGTTGGCTGTGGCCGCGATCCTGGCGGTGCCTGTCTCGCATCTGGTGTGGGGTGCGCCTCCGCCGGGAAACAAGCAGCTCATCTGCCATATTGACGAGGATGGGACAGGTAAGGTGCTCGAGATCTCGGTCCACGCGATTCCCGCGCACTGCGCCCATCACGCGGGCGACTATACGAGCCCTCCCATGGGCTCGCCCGCGCTGGTCAAGGGCGCGGCGTGTCCGCGGCTTGCTGCCAATGCCGTTCGCGTCTGCCGCTAGGGCGTTGACGTTATCGGAGTAGCCGCGGCTGCCAGCCGCGGCTACGCGCGAACGCGACGATCCACAACTCCTGCCCGCGGCGCATGCAAAAACCGTGCTTCCATCTCGCAGCGGGTCGCCGCTGGCGCGATCCGCGACGACGCGGCTTTACGCTCGTGGAGCTGCTGGTCGCGATCGCGATCATCGGCGGGCTCCTGGCGATCCTGCTGCCCGCGGTGCAGCGGGCACGCGAGGCGGCGCGGGCCGCGCGCTGCAAGAACAGCCTGAAGCAGATCGGACTGGCGCTGCACAACTACCACGACATCTATCTCCGCTTGCCGATGGGCAGCTCCCGGGCCGACGACGGCTCCTGGGGCTTCCTGCTGGCCCTGATGCCGCAGCTCGACAACGCTCCGGCGCACAACCTGGTCGATTTCAGCAACGACTGCTGCGCCGAGATCATGCAACGGCAAGACACCAGCCCGCCGCGTCCCGACCCGGCCTCGGTGTTCTATCCGGTCCTGGCCTGCACCAGCGACCCGCACATCCGCAAGCTGCACACCAGCGGCGGCGGCGTCTCGCTGCCCTGCGGCAGGCTCTATCCCGCCAGCTACCTCGGGGTCAGCGGCAGCGAGAGCGCATTCGGCGGCGGGACGACCAGCGGCGACGGCCTGCTCTACAGTTTGAGCCGGGTTCGCCTGGCCGAAGTGCAGGACGGCACGTCCAATACGATGATCGTCGGCGAGCGCGGCCTGCCGAGCGACCTCGTGCTGGGCTGGGTGATCTGCGGCGGCACCGACGGCGACCAATACCTGGGCGCTGAGTTTCCGCCCGCCTCCGGCAAAAACGCCCCGTGGACCGATGGCCTGGCCCACGGCTTCTGGAGCTGGCACCCCGGCGGCGTCCACTTCGTATTTGCCGACGGCAGCGTCCACCTCCTGGCCAATACGATCGATCCCGCCCTCTACCAGGCCCTGGCCACCCGCTCCGGCGGCGAGGTCGTAACCACGCCCTAGCTAGTGCATAGTCAAAGCTTGGATTTTGGCAGGTCGGCACCTCTGGGCTAAACCTGCGCGCTCCCCCCGAGTTCTTCACCGGGTCGGGCGGCTCGGTGGCGAATAATTCGGCCTCGTTTTGCGAAAGTTCCAGTGTTTTCCACACTTTGGGCCGAGAATTATTCGCCAATCTGCCTCAATACCTGGGGATCTGGCGATAAGTTCACGGCCGCCGGTCGCAAGTGCCTTGCGGCATCGCAGTTACGTGCGAAATGAGAGTGGCGAATAATTCGCAGCCCCTCCACGCTCGATTATCCCGGCGCGCGATTGCGAGAAGCTGTCAAGCGCGCTCACGCGGTTGTATCATGATCGATCAGTTTTGGGGGGGGGCGGACCCGCCTGCTGCCCTTAAGGGCCGTCGGCGATCATTACGAAAACTGCCGCGAGCACAGATTCTCGTCGCGCCTCGTTGCGCTGCCACTCGCGCCGCAACTGGCTGGCACGCGAGGACTTCCGACGTTTGGCCAGGCGGTTTTCAGGCATTACGAACATAAGCCTTTGAGGACCGGCGGGGAGTTTTCGTTATATAAAGTCACGAAGCGGAACGGCAACGATTCCGCCACAGTTGCCAACGACCAAATTGCGAGAGAGCGGGCGACATTTGCGGGCGGGCAGCCAAAAATGGCAGTCCGCCGCGCCGAAGGGAACTATACTGCAAATAGCGTACCAATGTTCAGATTCGCCATGGCTTTGCCCAATAGGTGACGGCTGCCCAACAAGTCCCAGCAATTCAACGTTCGCGAGGTCGTGGCCGACTTGGCTTATTCGACCAGGAACAATCTGGCCGTCATCGACGCTGCCGGCTCTTACCCGCTGGTCCCGTTCAAGCGGAACGCGGTTGATACGGCTGGCGGTCTTGTGGGCGAAGTGCTTCCACTACTTCCAATTGAACCGCGAGGCGTTCCTGACTCGCTACCACCAGCGGAGCAACGTGGAATCGACCTTCAGCGCCGTCAAGCGGAAGTTCGGCGACTCGCTCCGCAGCAAAACGGACGTGGCGATGAAAAACGAAACGCTGGCGAAGTTCATTTGCCAGAACGTCTGTTGCACGATTCAGGAAATGCACGAATCGGGGATTGATCCGACAGCTTGGGCGGCATCTGCCTAGCGCGTGTAAAATCAGGGCATGGACGAGCTGCCCTGCGAACACTGCTTGGAAATGCCCGCAACAGCCGCTTGCTGCGCGTGCGGAATCAAGCTGTGTCTAGGTTGCTGCCTTGATGACATATACTCTGCTTGGAGAAATCCGGGGCTTGCGGACCAAATCCCTGAAAAGCGCTGCCCGCGATGCGACGGCCGAAAGTTCGTTGCCTGCTACATCCCAGAATGACAACTTGTTGGGCAGAATCGGCGGTTGCCCAGCAAGTGAAGGCGGGTTAGGACTTGTTGGGCAAAGCCGATTCGCCATGGGTTCGCGAATCGGCTCGGGCTGTAGGTGTGCTCGGCGCTCGAAGCGTGGATGCAGTCGCCGGTAGAGTGCCGCTGCCGTTCGATCCCGTGCACGCCTTTCCATTCAGTCCAAGCGATCGCAACTCGGCGATCACTTGGGATCGACGCGCAGTTTTACCTGATATTGGCCGGGGTACTGATAGCCTTCGTTGGCGTACTCGGCCTGCATGCCGATGGCCAGCTGGAGCACGCCAGAGTTCTTGGCGACGAAGGTGGACTGGCGGCCGACTTTGAAGACCGTGCCTTTGTCGCCGATGCGGGCCACGAGCGCGCCGCCGGGAATCTGGTTCGGGACGTACCAGCCGTAGTTGGGAGCGCCGTCGGGGCTGGCGGCGGCGTTGCTGCCCCAGGGGGACATGACGACGCTGCCGTCGGCCTTGATCGAAATCTTGTCGCCGGCTTGCACGCGGATACCTGAGCTCTTGAACGAACGCTGGGCGATATTCGAACCGTCGATCGTGATGTTCCGCCGGAGCGACTCGCGGACCGCGGTCTGCCGCTCGCCTTCCTTGATGTCGCCCAGCTGGATCGTCAGCGGCCCGTACTTGCTCGAAATCTGAAAAGCCTGGGGCGAAACCTTGCCCGTCACCGTGAACTCTGTCGTCACGAGCGTGTCGAGGCGAATCCAAGCCTGCTCGACCGCGGAGGGGTCGTCGTCGGCCTGCTGCTCGGACTGCTCCTCCAGCTCCTTCAGGATTTCACCCACGTGCCTTTTGATCTCGGCGTTCTCGTCAGCCGCAAATCGCTGCAGCTCGTTACGGATCTTGACGCCCATCGCCGCCAGGTCCTTGTGGGCCTGCTCGCGGGTCTTGTAGTCGTCGTCGCTCAAACCCTTGATCAGTCCTTCGATGTGGGCCAGCAGCTTGGGGTTGCTGTCCAGACCCGGCCGCAGGCTGCGAATCTTGTCGATCGGCACCACCAACTTGCCGAACGAGGTTTCCACCTCAACCTCGCTGATCGACAGGTCGCCGCTGATGACGCTGCCGTCGAGCAGGTGCATGCGGAGGTGCTTGGGACCGAGCTCGACGACCGGCCCACGCGGCACTTCCACGATCGGCTCATCCTTGTCCGGCGGCTTGACGTCGCTCGAGGCGGCCGGCGCCACGCCCGGCGGCACTGGCCCGCCAAACCCCCCGCGGATCGCCCGCGGCTGGGCCTGCGCGACCCGCGCCTCGCCCACCAGTGCCAACCACGCCGCCGCCAGAGCCGCCGCAACCAGGATTCTCATGACGCCACCGAGTCGCTGATCGATAAGGGAACAGTCAATCCGTCTATTGTCACTTCCTAGCCTACCCTTTTCCACTAGGCGTAGGACGAACCGGCCCGCCCGGACGTTCTTGTTACGAAGCGGCAGCCAAGCCGCGACCAGTGGTCGCCCTGTACGATTCGTAGCCAAACTCGCCAGAGATCGGATGGTTCACAGAATCCCGATTTCTGGCGAATTCGGTGACATCCAGAGCGCGACCTCGGGTCGCAGCTTTGAGGTCAGGCCCGTTATACTGAATTCTTCGATTCCTGCCTCACCACCGCTTCGCTTCCCGCCTATGCGCTCCCGATTCTTGCTGCTGGCCCTGCTGCTGGCTGGACTAGGTTGTTTTTCCGTCCGCGCCGCCGAGAACGCCGCGGAGTCCGAGGCCCGCCTGCGCGACAACGTGACCTATCTGGCCTCCGACGCCCTAGAAGGCCGCGGCGTCGGCACGGAGGGGCTGAACAAGGCGGCCGATTACCTGGCCAGGAAGTTCGCCGAGCTGGGCCTGAAGACGGACCTGTTTGACGGCACGCCGTTTCAGAACTTCGAGATCGTCGTCTCGGCGGAAATGGGACCGGCCGATAAAAATCGCCTCGCGCTCGCCGGCCCTGAGCGGCGCATCGAACTCAAGCTCGGCGAGAACTTCACGCCGCTGGCCACCGGCGGCACCGCTCGCTTCGAAGCCCCGCTGGTCTTTGCCGGCTACGGCATCACGGCCAAAAACCTCAAGCAGGGCGACAAGACGATCAGCTACGACGACTACGCGGGCATCGATGCCAAGGGCAAAGTCGTGATCCTGCTCCGCAAGGAGCCGCAGCAGCAGGACGAGAAGAGCCCGTTCAACGGCACGCGGACGACGCAGCACGCACTCTTCGGCACGAAGATCAAGAACGCCCTCGACCACGGGGCGGCCGCGGTGATCATCGTCAACGACGGCCTGGAGCTGAAGAGCCGCCGCGAGCAGGACACGAAGCTGCTGAAGGCGTCGCTCGATACGCTGGCCGGTCTGCGCGACAAGCTGGCAGCGCTGTCGCCCGTAGATGCGGATTTCGCGAAGCTGTCTTCCAGCGTCGCCAAGAGTGCTGCCGAAGCGACCGAGCTGGCCCAGCAGCTCGCGGCCAGTCCGGACGTGCTGCTGCCGTTCAATGGCGCGGGCGACACCAGCACGCAGCGCAAGCTGCCCGTGCTGTTCTGCACACGCGGCGCAATCGACCCGCTCCTGAAGAGCGCCCTGGATAAGGACCTGGCGACGCTCGAGCAGGAGATCGATCGCGACCTTGCGCCGCACAGCGCGGTGCTCGCCGGCTGGCAGGCGATTGGGGAAAGCGAAGTCCACGAGAAAAAGGCCGCGATCAAAAACGTGGTGGCGGTGCTGGAAGGGCAAGGCCCGCTGGCCGACGAGACGATCGTCGTCGGCGCGCATTACGACCACCTCGGCCGCGGCGGGGCCGGCTCGTTCGCACCCTGGACGCCCGACATCCACAACGGCGCCGACGACAACGGCTCGGGCACGGCTGCGCTGCTCGAAATCGCTCACCGGCTGGCCACGACGGCCGGGAAGCCGCGACGGCGGATCGTGTTCATCGCCTTCACCGGCGAGGAGCGGGGCCTCCTGGGCAGCGCCCACTATTGCCGACAGCCGCGATTTCCCCTCGACAAGACGATCGCGATGTTCAACCTCGACATGGTCGGCCGCCTGAAGGACGAGAAGCTGATCGTCTATGGCACGGGGACGGCGAAGGAATTCGATCCGCTGGCCGAGCGGCTGTCGCAGCAGCTGGGCTTCAAGCTCACCAAGCACGAGGGGGGCTTCGGTCCCAGCGACCACTCGTCGTTCTATGCCAAGAAGATTCCCGTGCTGCACCTCTTCACAGGCACGCACAGCGATTACCACCGACCGAGCGACGACAGCGAGAAGCTGAACATCGCCGGCATGCGGCGGATCGCCGACTGGGTCGTGGAAGCGGTGCAAGCCACCGACGCCGCCGATGCCCGGCCCAGCTACATCGAGAACAAGAAGTTCGAGCAGATCGCCGATTCGCAATCGTCGGCCGATCCGGCCGCCGGCGACCGCCCGTCGTTCGGCAGCATGCCCGCCTATCCCAACCCGGTGAAGGACGGCGTGCTGCTGGAGGCCGTGATGGAAGGCAGCGCCGCCGACAAGGCGGGCATCAAGGCCGGCGACATCCTGATCCAGCTCGGCGAAGCCAAGGTGACCGATCTCGACGCCTTCCAGGCCGCTCTGACTTCCCACAAGCCCGGCGACAAGGTGAAGGCCAAGGTCCGCCGCGGCGAGAAGACAATCGAGGCCGAAGTCACCCTCGGCCGCCGCCGTGGGCCATGAACGCGCGCGACGGCATTCGGCCGCCGGCCGGCCTGCTGCTAATTGGCCACGGCACTCGCGACGAAGTTGGCACGCGGCAATTTCTCGATCTGGCCGCCGCCGTCGCCCGCCAGGTTAATGGTAGGGTGGGTCAAGCGAGTCCGCGAGCGCAGACCCACGCGGAACTCGCGCCGCGCCCGCGTGGGTCTGCGGCCGCGGCGGCCTTGACCCACCCTACGGTTGTCAGGCCGTCCTTCCTGGAGCTTCAGCAGCCTGCGATTGAGGACGCGATCAAGGATCTCGCCGAAGTCGGCGTCGAGCACGTAGTGGCGGTGCCGCTGCTGCTCTTCGCCGCCGGGCATGCGAAGCGCGACATTCCCGAACGACTCGCGGCGGCGGCCGAGCAGTACGGGATCACGACCACGCAAACGGCCGCCTTCGGCTGCGAGCCGGCGATCCTGGAACTGTCGCGCCAGCGAATGCGCGAGGCCGTTACCGGGCGGTTACACGTTCCGGCAGAGGAAACCTGCCTGCTGCTGGTCGGTCGCGGCAGCCGAGACGAATCGGCCACCGCCCAGATGCAAGAATTTGCCCAGTTGCGGCAACAGGCAGAGGGAGGCATCCCAACGGAGATCGCCTTTTTGGCAATGGCCCGCCCCTCCCTGGATGAGCAACTGCCACGAATTGCCGTCAGTGGCTTTCGCCGCGTGATTGTGCAGCCCCACTTGCTGTTTCAGGGTGAGTTGGCCTCCTCGCTGGCGCGGCAGGTGCAGTCTGTGGCACAAAATTCGCGTAGCGAGTGGCTGCTCACGCCCCTTTTGGCCGATTTGGCAAAGGAAGTGGGAATCGGGACGAAGATTCTCGCGGATGTAATCTGCGAGCGATACCGCGCGGCGACTATTCGTGTTGTCGCTCCGGCGGGGGAGGACTAGAATTCGCCCGTTTGCTTGCTTCCGCCTGGTCGGGGGCATATTATCGGAAAGTGTTGGGCGCTAGGAGCTTACGGCTTCGAAACGGTGCGTTCGGAGCGAGGTTTCGTTGGACTAACGTTAAGGGGAATGGAATGCGCTTTCTAGGTCGCTTCGGTGCGTCGGTTTGTCGGCCCCGCAACCTCTTTTGCATCGCCCTCGTCTGCTTGAGTATCTGGGCGGTGGCGACCAACCGGATCCCTCTCGGCCCGCGGCCGAGCTCGGCCCAGGTGCAGCTGGTCGCCGGCCTCCAGGCCCCGACGGCCAACGACCGGATGGTCACCCGGATCGTGACGACCTTGATGCGCCGCGAGCACCTCAGCAAACACGCGCTGGACGACGAAATCTCGCGCCGCGGGCTCGACCTGTTCATCAAGAGCCTGGACGGGATGAAGCTCTACTTCAATCAGTCCGACATCGACGAGTTCAACCAGAAGCGGAACGACCTGGACGACATGGTGCAGGCGGGCGACGTGAGCTTTGCCTACACGGTCTTCAACCGCCTGCTCACGCGGGTCGATGAGCGGGTCAAGCTGGTCGATGAATTGCTGGCCGGCGACTTCGACTTCACCGCGGACGAGATCCTGATCACCGATCCCGACAAGCTCAGCTACGCCTCCACGCCGGACGAAACGAAGGCCCGCTGGATCAAGCGGCTGAAATACGACGTGCTGGTCCTCAAGGCCGACAAGGCGAACAAGGAACCGATCAAGGAACGGCTGAAGCGGCGGTACTCCAGCTTTGCGAAGCGGATGCACCAGACCGACAGCAACGAGCTACTGGAGATGTACCTGACCGCGATTACCAGCAGCTTCGATCCGCACAGCAACTACATGGCCCCGGTCTCGGCCGAGAACTTCACGCTGGTGATGGGCCTGCAGCTGGAGGGCATCGGCGCTCAGCTGCGCGTGACCGACGGCTACACGATCATCGACAAGCTGATCGCCGGCGGGGCGGCCGACAAGCAGGGCCAGCTCAAGGCGGGCGACCGCATCGTCAGCGTCAAGCAGGACAACGAAGAGAAGGCCGTCGACGTCGGCGAAATGAAGCTCAACGACGTGGTGAAGATGATCCGCGGCCGCGCCGGCACGGTGGTCCACCTGGGCGTGATCTCCCCGAACAGCGCCGAGGTGAAGACGATCAAGATCACGCGGGCCAAGATCGAGCTGAAGGACCAGGAAGCCCGCGGTCAGGTCTTCGAGGAAGGCAAGAAGGCCGACGGCTCGCCGTTTAAGCTCGGCGTGATCAACCTGCCCAGCTTCTACATGGACATGCGGGGCGCCCGCGAAGGCGAGGAGAACTACAAGAGCTGCTCGCGCGACGTGCTGAAGATCATCAACGACTTCAACAAGCAGGGCGTCGATGCCCTGGTGCTTGACCTGCGGAAGAACGGCGGCGGCAGCCTGACGGAGGCGATTTCGCTGACGGGACTGTTCATCGAGAGCGGCCCGGTCCTGCAAGTGAAGGACCCCGACGGCCGCGTCCAGCAGTATGACGACACCGACCGCGGCATCGCCTGGAAGGGCCCGCTGGTGGTGATGATCAGCAAGTTCAGCGCCAGCGCCAGCGAGATTCTGGCCGGCGCGATCCAGGACTATCACCGCGGCATCGTCGTGGGCGATTCCTCGACGCACGGCAAAGGCACGGTCCAGACGATGATGGACCTGGGGCCGCAGATGTTCCGCATCGCCAACCCGCCGGACCTCGGCTCGCTGAAGCTGACCGTGCAGCAGTTCTATCGCCCCAATGGCGACAGCACGCAGCAGCGGGGCGTTTTGGCCGACGTGCTCCTCCCGTCGCTGACCGACCACATGGACGTCAGCGAGGCCGACCTGGATTATCCGGTCGCCTTCGACAAAGTCCCCACGACGCAGTTCCACCGCTTCGATTCGGTGACGCCGAACATCGTCAGCACCCTCAAGGAACTGTCCGGCGGGCGGATGGAGAAATCGACCGACTTCGCCAAGCTGCAGAAGAACATCAAGCGCTACGAGGAGCAAAAGGCCAAGAAGGAAGTGCCCCTCAACGAGCAGAAATTCCTCGCCCGCCGCGCCGAGCTCGACGCCGACGACGAGGAGGAGAAGATCGCCGAGGATCAGGCCAACGGCAACGCCGAGGTCTTCAAGCGGACCTACTACGAGAACGAGGTCCTGGCCATCACGCTCGACTACCTGCGGCTGCTCGGCAAGGACAAGGTCGCCAACGCCGGCAAAACGGCTGCTCCCAACTAGCAACGGCCGATCATCGCTGCCGCCCAACACTACTGTCGGGCGGCCGGCTGCGCGCTATGCGTCTCTCGCTGCCTGCTCGTTGACGTAAGTGATTGGCGGGTTTAGCATTGGGAGCTGGCCGAGGACGAGCCACGCGCGCTGCCGATGAGGATGCGTATGACGACCGTCTCCCTCCGCGTACCGCTAGCAATCATCGGACTGGCGATTGGACTTCTGCCGGGGCTGGCCGGGGCAGTTGGGCCGGAGCCGACCCCCGAGCAGATCAAGTTCTTCGAGGAAAAAGTCCGGCCGATTCTGGCCACCAATTGCTACAAATGCCACGGCTCCGAGCAGCAGAAGGGCCAACTCCGGTTGGACCTGCGGGAAATGGCACTGGCCGGCGGCGAAGACGGCCCGGTGATCGTGCCGGGCCAGCCGGAAAAAAGCTTGCTGGTTGAGGCGATCAAGTGGGAATCGTTCGAGATGCCTCCCAGCGGCAAGCTGAGCGAGTCGCAGATCGCCACGCTGACCGAGTGGATTCGCCTGGGCGCGCCGATGCCGAAGGACCACGGCGGCGGCAGCGGCATTGCGCTCCGCAAGAATCGCGGCGTCATCACCGACGAAGACCGCCAGTGGTGGGCGTTTCGGCCCATCGGCAGACCGCCCGTGCCTGCAATTCAGACAGTGCCGGCAATTCAGAATTCAGAATTCAGAACTCAGAATCCGATCGACTCGTTCGTTGCTGCCGGCTTGATGCAGAACGGCCTCTCTCCCGCGCCCGAAGCTGATCGCCGCACGCTCATCCGCCGGTTGACGTTCGACCTCACGGGCCTGCCGCCGACGCCCGAAGCGATCGACGAATTCCTGGCCGATCAGCGGCCCGATGCCTACGAACGTTTGACCGATCGACTGCTGGCCAGCCCGCAGCACGGCGAACAGTGGGCCCGGCACTGGCTCGACCTGGTCCGCTACGCCGAATCGGACGGCTACAAGCAGGACGCCTATCGCCCCGAGGCGTGGCGCTATCGCGATTACGTCGTCCGCTCCCTGAACGCCGACAAGCCGTACTCGCGATTCGTCCTGGAGCAGCTGGCCGGCGACGAGGCCTGCCCCAATGATCCGGACGCGCTGATCGGCACGATGTACCTGCGGCTGGGCATCTATGAATACAACCAGCGCGACGTGCGGAACCAGTGGTCGATCATCTTGAACGACCTGACCGACGTGACCGCCGATGTGATGCTCGGGATGGGCCTCTCCTGTGCCCGCTGCCACGATCACAAGTTCGACCCGATCCTGCAAAAGGATTACTACCGCTTGCAGGCCTTTTTCGCGCCGATCCTGTGGCGCGAGAACGTGCCCGCGGCTCGCGAAGACGAGATCGCCGAGTATCAGCGGCAGCTGGCCGCGTGGGAGGAGGCGACGGCCGACGTCCGGCGGCAAATCGCCGAGATCGAAGACCCGATCCGGCAAGCCGCGATGCGGACGACGTTTGTCAAATTCACCGACGACCTCCTGGAGATGCTCGAGAAACCGGCGTCTGAGCGGACGCCCCTGGAGTCGCAGCTCGCTTACCTGATCCACTACCAAGTGACCGACGGTGAAGGGAAAGCCGATCTGACCGGGAAGCTCAAGGGCGACAAGAAGGAGCGGTGGCAGAAGCTGCAGGAGGAGCTGGCGGCGTACGATCACTTGCGGCCGCGGCCGATCGCGTTCATTCCCTCGGTCACCGACGTCGGCCCCGTCGCGCCGGAAGTAACCATCCCCGGCCGCCGCGACGCCGAGCCTGTCGACCCCGGACCGCTGAGCGTGCTGGAATCGGCGAGCGGGGGCCGTGAGGCCCCCGGTAATGTCGCATTCAGGCCAGGCGAGAGTGATCGGAAGGCTGACGCCTCCCGCTCGCCGGGTACGACGGGCCGCCGCACCGCGCTCGCTCAGTGGATCGCCTCGCCCGATAATCCGCTGCCCTCCCGCGTGCTGGCCAATCGCCTCTGGCAGCATCATTTTGGCCGCGGCTTGTGCGAATCGCCCAGCGACTTCGGCCGCCTCGGTGAGCCGCCGTCACATCCGGAGCTGCTCGACTGGCTCGCCGGCGAGCTGCTCGATAACGACTGGAGCATGAAGCGCCTGCACCGGCTCATCGTGACCTCCGCCGCGTATCGCCAGGCGTCGCATGGCCCCGAGGTCGCTGCCGCGGCCGCCAAGGATCCGGCCAATAAATGGCTGGCGCGGATGACCGTCCGGCGGCTCTCGGC
>DASRJB010000744.1:0-4413 GCA_035649715.1 Pirellulaceae bacterium | reverse complement strand
AGCAGGCTGCCTTGCTTGGGGCTTTGACGCCGCGAGAGCTCGCGGCCGCCGCGCTTGCTCAGCTTGACGAGTGTCTTGCGCACGACGAGCGGCTTGACCACCAGGACTGCGTGCGATTTCAGCAGCCGGGCAATCTTATCGCGGATTGCGCCCAGGCTGCCGTGCTGGATTTCGACGAGCTGCCCGGATCGGACCGCATCGATCCGGAAACCCTCCAACCGCTCTTCGACGCGGGCCTCCGGCCCGGCGTAGAGGGCCTTTAACTGGCGGTGGAGGGTGGTTTCCAAGGTAGCGGGCACACTCCGCGTGGCGTCATCCCGGGCGGCGCTTGGAGTGTGCCGGCTTCGCTGCCGCGTGGCAACATCAATTCCGCGCTGAGCTACGGGTGGCCCCCGCCAGCCCTGGATCTTGGCTCACGACGCCGGCCGGTAGGTGGCGGTCCCCCAGACGCGCTGGTTGAACTTGGAGGATTGGCCGCGGGGAATGGTGATGGTGGTCCAGTGGTCGCCGGCGAGGATGCGGGCGACCTGGATGATCTGGCCGACGTGGTAGCAAGTGTGAGCGAGCGAACGCTGCAGGGCCAGCGGAACCGTGTGCGGCTCGCCGCGGATCGTGACAGTCTTTAAGAGGTCGGCAGGCGTCAGGCCGGCCAACGTCTCCAGCAGCCGCTGCCAGCCGGAGTCCCAATAGGCCAGCAGTTCCTCGCGGGTGCCGAAGGTATCGACGAATTCATCGTCGCGGTTGCGCCAGGGCTTTTCGCCGTCGCTCGTCAGAAAGTCGGTCCAGCGGGAGAGCAGGTTGCCCGCGACGTGCTTCATGATGACCGCGATGCTGTTGGTGTTGGCGTCCAGGGCGATGTGCAGCTGCTCGTCCGAAACCTGAGCGATCGCCTTATCGGCCCAGCCCTTGTTGGCGCGGAGCGTGGCCAGCGCGCCTTCGATGACGGCGGCTCCGATCGCGTCCAGTTCGGTCGCGGAGGCCACAGAGGGCGTTCCCTACTTTGCGGTCAGCTCTTTCAGCTTGGCGCTGAGCTGCTTGACGGTCTCAGCGTGGGCGGGGTCCTGGGCGAGGTTGGTGTATTCGAGCGGGTCCTTCTGCTGGTCGTAGAGCTCGACGCCTCGCGCGCCGCCGTCCCATTCGGTGTAGCGGTAGCGGTCCGTACGGAGGCTGTAGCCGGGGAACTGGCCGCCGGCGGCTTTGGCCTTGGGCTGCTGGGCGACCGGAGCGGCGGCAGCTGGCGTGGTTTTTGCATCGGCCGCGGCTTTGGCCTTCTTGGCTTTGCCGCCGCCTCCTCCTCCGCCGCCGGCGCGGCGGACTTGCGTGAGCGCAAAACCCTTGCCGGGGAGCGAAGGATCGGTGAGCTGCGGGACGAGGGTCTTGCCGGGCAGGTTGGCCGGCGGCGTCAGGCCGCAGAGTTCGGCGACGGTCGGATAGACGTCGATCAGCTCGGCGATCGCGGCGGTACCTTTGCCGGCGGCCTTGCTGTCCGGAGTGGCGATGATCAGCGGCACGCGGGCCGATTCTTCGAACAGGCTTTGCTTCTGCCAGAGGCAGCCGTGCTCGCCCAGGTGATAGCCGTGGTCGCTGTGAAAGACAATCACGGTTTTGTCGGCCAGCTTGAGGCGGTCGATCGCGTCGAGCAGCTTGCCGACCTGCTGGTCCATGAAGGTGATCGAGGCGAAATAGGCCTGGCGGGCCTCGCGCTGCAGACGCTCGTCCATGTCGTTTCGCCGCGAGACGAGCGCGGGCGCGGGGATGTCGTCCAGATCGCCGGGCTTTTGCTCGGCTACGCCGGCTTTTTCCGGCGGGTAGAGCTCAAAGTACTTCTTGGGGGCGACGTAGGGCGTGTGCGGGCGGTAGAAGCCGCAGGCGATGAAGAACGGCTGGTCCTTGTTCTGCTCCAGCAGCTTGATCGTCATTTCAGCGCCGATGGCGTCGGTCTGCTCGCGGTCCTGGCCCTCGGCGGCGAGCCAGCTCGGCGTGCCGCCGAACTGCGGCGGCGGTCCGGGCGTGAGCGTGAAAATCTTGGGCTCGTCGTCCTTGTCGCGGCCACGTGGATTGAACTTGGCCATCCATGACGGTGGGTCGTCCAGGCCGTCGGTGCCGATCTGTCCGGGCACGCCGTAGTGGTAGAGCTTGCCCACGCGGGCCACGAAATAACCGGCCTTCTGAAAGAGCTGCGGCAACGTGACAACGTCGGGGATGTTCTGGCGGAACTGCGTCGCGTTTTCCAGCACGCCCGTCTGATCCGGCCGCAGGCCCGTGAGGAACGATGAGCGACTGGGATTGCAGAGCGGATATTGGCAATACGCACGGTCGAACCGCACGCCCCGCTGGGCCAGCTCATCGATCCGCGGCGATTTGACCAGCGGATGGCCGTAGCACGAAAGCGAGTTGTTGAGGTCGTCGGAGCAGATGTAGAGGACGTTTAGTTTGGGCTTTTCTTGGGCGCTGGCGGCGAGAGCGAGGCCGATGGAAAGCAAGAAGGGAAGCGTGTGTTTCATGGCGTGTCTGGTTCGTTTTTAGTGTTTTGTGTTTCGTGTTTGGGATAACTAGTCGGAGGCGTACCAAGTAGGAAGTATCAGAGTCACACGTCCCTCACTCACTCCATCTCTCCGTCACTCCTTCCCCTTCTTCGCTGCCGCCCGTTTGGCCTTGTTCTTGGCTTTCTCTTCGGCGGACTTGAACGTGCCAAGGGCGCGGTTGGGCTGGCCCCAGCGGGGTTCCATCAAGGTGGCGTTCCAGGCGTCGTAGCGGGCGGTGAGGTCTTTGACGACGTCGGGCTTGGCAGTTGTCAGATCGTTCCTTTCGCCGATGTCGGCGGCCAGGTCGAAGAGCATCCGTTGCTCGGCGCCGCGGCCGTGCACCAGCTTGTAGTTGCCGTGGCGGATCGCCATCTGGTCGCCGAATCGCCAATAGAGCGTCTCGTGCGGCGGCGAGCCGGCCTGGCCCTTCAGGTGCGGCAGCAGGTTCACGCCGTCAAACTTGGCGTCCTTGGCCTCCACGCCCGCCGCCGCCAGCGCCGTCGGCTGAATGTCGAGCTGGATCACCGGCTGATCGTACGTCTTGCCGGCCGGCAGCGTGCCCTTCCACTGCACGAGGTAGGGCACGCGGATGCCGCCTTCCCACGTCTGGGCCTTGTTGCCGCGCAAGGGGCCGTTGCTGCTCTTGTTGACCGGCGGGCCGCCGTTGTCGCTGACGAAGAAGACCAGCGTGTTCTCGGTCAGCTTGTTCTCGTCGAGCTTCTTCAGCACTTGCCCGATGGCGTCGTCCATCGCCGACATCATCGCGCAGTAAATCCGCCGCTGCTCGTCGGGCACGTCCTTGAACCGGGCGAGATACTTGTCGGTCGCGTGCATCGGCGTGTGCACCGCGTTGAACGTCAGATAGAGGAACCAGGGCTCCTTGGCGTGTTTGTCGATGAACGCCATCGCCTCGCGGGCGAAAGCCTCGGTCAGGTACTCCTTTTCATTCGCCGATTCAAAGCCGCGAAGCACCGGGTTGTTCGGCTGATCGCCATTGGCCAGGAAATAAGGGTGGGCTCCGCCCAGAAAGCCAAAATATTCCTGGAAGCCGCGGCTGAGCGGATGGAACTTCCGCTCGCTGCCCAGGTGCCACTTGCCGACCATGCCGGTCGTGTACCCGGCGGCTTTCATTCGGTCGGCGAACGTCGTCTCGGTCAGCGGCAGGCCGATCTCGGCCCCTTCCGGCGGCGGGCCGGGGTTAAACTCGTGGCCAAAACGCTGCTGGTAGCGGCCGGTCATCAGGCCGGCCCGCGTCGGGCTGCAATACGGCCCCGACACGTAGCCGCTGGTGCACCGGACGCCGTTTTTCGCCAGCGAATCGAGGTGCGGCGTCGGAATGTCCTTGCAGCCGTGAACGCCGATGTCGCCATAGCCCATGTCGTCGCCGACGATGACGAGAATATTGGGCCTGGCCGACGCCAGCGAGCAGGATGCCACGATGTACGCTGCAATGGCGAACGAGAAAAAGCGTCGCATGGAACACCGGTTCGCTAGAAGGAGAGGACCCGACCGCAGTCGAGCGATTTGCGGATCAGTATAGATGCGCGGCGCGGCGAAAATCTGCGCAGCGGGGGCGATTTTCTTTCGCTGCGGTGAGGCAGCTATAATCCCGTCCATGACCAAGCCACTGCAAGGCGTGCTGCCGATCGTGCAGACGCCATTTCTCGACTCGGGCGAGATCGACTTTGCAGCCCTCCGCGGCGAGGTCGATTGGGCGCTGGCACAGGGCAGCGACGGCCTGGGCACGGGGATGGTTTCGGAGCTGCTCAAGCTGACGGCGGACGAGCGGCGCGACCTGGCACAGCGGCTGGTGGAATTCACCGCGGGTCGATGCCCAGTGTTTATGGGCGTCGGGGCCGAAAGCACGCGGCAGGCGCTCGCGTACGCG
>DASRJB010000743.1:0-18522 GCA_035649715.1 Pirellulaceae bacterium | reverse complement strand
GAGGAGTGGCTCGCCCGCCATCCACGGCGCGAGGAGATCGCCCAGCGATACCTGCGCTACCGAGCACCGCTTACGCGGGCCGCGCTGGCTCGCCTGCCCGCTGACGAGCCCGTGGAAGACGAAGAGGAAGCCGCCGACAAGACCGCGGCCGAGGAGCTCGTCGAGCAGCCGCTGCGGCTGAACGAGCAGCGGCTGCTGGCCGTCGTGGCGGCTCTCGTACAAAGCGGGGCGCAGCGCGTCCTCGACCTGGGTTGCAGCACCGGCAACCTCCTGCGGAAGCTGCTGGAGGAGCCGCAATTCAGCGAGATCGTCGGGCTCGACGTGTCGCACCGTGCCCTGGCGGCTGCCGAGCGGCGGCTGAAGCTCGACCGCCTGCCGGCGGCTAAGGCTCAGCGAATCAAATTACTGCATGGCTCGCTGACGTATCGCGACCGGCGGCTGGCGGGCTACGACGCGGCCGCGCTGGTCGAGGTGATCGAGCATCTCGATCCGCCCCGGCTGCGGGCGCTGGAGCGGGCGGTCTTCGAGTGCGCGCGGCCAAAAACCGTCGTCGTGACGACGCCCAACCGCGAATACAACGTCCTCTTCCCCGGGATGCCGCCGGGCAAGCTGCGGCACAAGGACCACCGCTTCGAATGGACGCGGGACGAGTTTCGGTCCTGGTCCGAGCGAGTCGCGGCGCAATTCGGCTACGGCGTGCAGCTGAGCGGAATCGGCCCGGCCGATTCGCATCACGGATCGCCGACGCAAATGGCGACGTTCACTTCGACCTGATCGACAGCGATGAAGATTGCCATTCCCGAGCTTTGCCTGGTCGTCCTCATCGGCCCTTCGGGCGCCGGCAAGAGCACGTTCGCGCGCAAGCACTTCAAAGCAACCGAGGTGCTGTCGTCCGATTTCTGCCGCGGGCTCGTTTCCGACGACGAAAACGACCAGGCGGCGACAGCCGCGGCGTTCGAGATTCTGCACGCGATCGCGAGCAAGCGGCTGGCCGCAGGCAAGCTGACGGTCATCGACGCCACCAACGTGCAGACCGAAGCGCGGCAGCCGCTGCTCTCGCTGGCGAAATCGCACGACGTCTTGCCCGTGGCAATTGTCTTCAACCTCCGCGAGGAGCTGTGCGCGTCGCGCAACAGCGGCCGGGCGGACCGCACCTTCGGCCCCCACGTGATTCGCAATCAGGTTCGCCAGCTCCGCCGCTCGCTCAAGCAGCTGGCCCGCGAGGGCTTTCGCCACGTCTTTACGTTCAACGATCCGGCGCAAATCGACGCGGCGACGATCGAGCGGGAGAAGCTCTGGAACGACATGCGGCATGAACGCGGGCCATTCGACATTATCGGCGACGTTCACGGCTGCGCGGACGAGCTCGAGGAGCTGCTGACGCGGCTGGGTTATTCCTCATCCGCCAGCGGCAGTAGCTGGGCGCATCCCGCGGGCCGCCAAGCGATCTTTGTCGGCGACCTGGTCGATCGCGGCCCGCGCGTCGTCGCCGTGCTGGACCTCGTGCGGGCGATGGTCACAAGCGGAGCGGCCTGGTGCGTGCCCGGCAATCACGACATGAAGCTGCTCAAGCATCTGCAGGGCCGCCAAGTCCACGTGACGCACGGACTGGAGCAAACCCTGGCCGAGATCGAGGCGCTGCCACCGGATAGCCGCGAAGCCTGGAAGGCCCAGACGGCGGCCTTCCTCGACTCGCTGGTCAGCCACTACGTCTTCGACGGCGGCCGGCTGGTCGTGGCCCACGCCGGGATGAAGGCCGAATACCAGGGCCGCACCTCGCGGCGCGTCCGCGAGTTCGCCCTCTACGGCGAAACGACCGGCGAAACCGACGAGTTCGGGCTCCCGGTGCGGCTGAACTGGGCCGCCGAGTATCGCGGCCAGGCGATGGTCGTCTATGGCCATACGCCGGTCCCGGAGCCGGAATGGCTCAACCACACCATCAACATCGACTCCGGCTGCGTCTTCGGCGGCAAACTCACGGCCCTCCGCTACCCGGAGCGCGAGCTCGTTTCCATCCCGGCGCGGCGGATCTACTGCGAACCGGCCCGGCCGTTCCTGCCCGCTCCCAGCGCGCTAACGGCGCAGCAGCAGCTCGACGACCTGCTCGACATCGAGGACTGCCTGGGCAAGCGGCTGATCGAGACGCGGCTGGCTGGCCGAGTGACGATCCGCGCCGAACAAAGCGCCGCGGCCCTCGAGGTCATGAGCCGGTTTGCGGTCAATCCCAAGTGGCTGATCTATCTGCCGCCGACGATGTCGCCGTGCGAGACGGTGCCGGAAGGGGAGCTCCTGGAGCATCCCGACCAGGTCTTCGACTACTTCCGCGGCGCAGGCATCCAGCATGTGGTCTGCCAGGAAAAACACATGGGCTCGCGAGCGGTCGTCGTGCTGGCCCGCGATGAGGCCGCGGCCCAGAAGCGGTTTGGCGTTACGGACGAGGGCCGCGGCATCATCGTGACGCGGACCGGCCGTCGCTTCTTCGACGAACCGCAGCTGGAATCGGACATGCTCGACGCGCTCTGGTCGGCAATGACGGCCGCCGGCTGGTGGGAGCGTTTTCAGAGCGACTGGTTCTGCCTCGATTGCGAGCTGATGCCCTGGTCTGCCAAGGCCCAGGAACTGCTGCAGCACCAGTACGCCCCGGTCGCCGCCGCCGGCGAAGCGAGCTTGCGCGAGGCGGCGGCGCTATTGGCGAGCCACCAGCCGATCGCTGGGCAGCTCCAGGAGCGCCTCGCCTGTGCGTCGCTCTATCGCGCGGCTTACGGCCGCTACTGCTGGCCGGTCCGCTCCGCGGCCGACTTGCGCCTGGCACCGTTCCATCTGCTGGCGGCCGAAGGGCAAGTCTTCACCCACCACGACCACCTGTGGCACATGCAGACTTTGAGCGAGCTCGCCGCGGTTCCACTGATCCAGGCGACTCGGCATCTGCTGGTCGATCTGCACGACGCTGCCAGCACTACAGCCGCAACGACATGGTGGGAAGAGCTAACGACCGCGGGCGGCGAAGGAATGGTCGTCAAGCCGCGCGAGTGGATCGCCGCCGGACCCAAGGGACTGGTCCAGCCGGCGATGAAATGCCGCGGCCGGGAATACCTGCGGATCATCTACGGGCCCGAATACACGCTGAGCGAGCATCTCGCCCGATTGCGAAAGCGCTCGACCCTTGCCAAGCGCTCGCTGGCCTCGCGCGAGTTCGCCCTGGGGATCGAGGCGCTCGAACGCTTCGTCGGACGCGAGCCGCTCCGCCGCGTGCATGAGTGCGTCTTTGGCGTGCTCGCCCTCGAAAGCGAGCCGGTCGATCCGCGGCTGTAGCAGCGCCTGTCCTACTCACGTTTCGCCGCGGCTGGTAAACATAGACGGCATGCCTGCCAAGTATGTCATCGGCATCGATCTGGGCACGACGAACAGCGTCGTCGCCTGTGCCTCCCTGAGCGAGGAGCAGCCGCGAGTTGAGTTGCTGCCGATCCCGCAGCTATTTGCGCCGGGGGTGGTCGAGAGCCGCACGGCGCTGCCGTCGTTTCTGTACCTCGCACCGGAGCACGAAGCCAAGGGCGGCGCGTTCGAACTGCCCTGGTGCAAAGGCAACAACTTCGTGGTTGGCGAATTGGCCCGCCGGCAGTCGGCCGAGAGCCCGCAGCGAACGGTCGCGGGCGCGAAGTCGTGGTTGGCGCACAGCAAGGTCGATCGCCATCAGTCGATCCTGCCCTGGCAAGCGCCGGCCGAGGTGCCCAAGGTCTCGCCGGTGACGGCTTCGCGGCGGTACTTGGAGCATCTGATCGCGGCGTGGGAGCACGCTCATCCCGAGGCACCGGTGGCCGAGCAGCTGGTCGTGTTGACGGTGCCGGCGTCGTTCGATGCGGCGGCCCGTGAGCTGACGCGCGAGGCGGCGCTGACGGCCGGCTTGCCCGCAAGCCTGATCCTGCTCGAAGAGCCGCAGGCTGCGGTCTATGCCTGGCTGACGGCAGCCGGAGAGAAGTGGCGAAGGCTGCTGAGGGTGGGCGAAACGCTCCTGGTCTGCGACGTGGGCGGCGGCACCACCGACCTGACGCTGGTCGGAGTCGATCAGGAGGGTGGCGAGCTGACGCTGCGGCGCCTCGCAGTCGGCGAGCACTTGCTCGTCGGCGGCGACAACATGGACCTCGCCCTGGCTTACTTCGTCGCCGGCAAGTTTGGCGAGAAAGGGGTCAAGCTCGATCCGTGGCAATCGATCTCGCTCTGGCATCAGTGCCGCACCGCCAAAGAGGCGCTGCTGACCGGCGGCGGGCCGAAGAAACACCCGCTCTCCGTCCTCGGCCGCGGCAGCAAGCTGATCGGCGGCACGGTCAAGGTCGAGATTGAGCGCGATGCCGCAGCCGAGCTGCTGCTGGAGGGCTTTTTTCCCAAGTGCCAGATCACCGATCGCCCGGGCCGCCGCCGCGCCTCGGGATTTCAGGAAATTGGCCTGCCGTTCGAGTCCGACGCCGCCGTCACGCGGCACCTGGCGGCGTTCCTGGCGGCCCACGGCAAGGCTGGCGAGCCGATCCGGCCCGCGCACGTACTGTTTAACGGGGGCGTGTTCAAGGCCGATGCCTTTCGCAGTCGGCTGCTCGACGTGCTCAGCGATTGGACCGGCGATGCTCCTCCGAGAACGCTGGCGGGCGAGCAGGACCTCGATCACGCGGTGGCCCGCGGTGCGGCCTATTACGGCTGGGCCAAGCAGCACGGCGGCGTGCGGATTCGGGGCGGAACGGCCCGCTCGTACTACGTCGGCATCGAAACCAGCGGCCTGGCGATTCCCGGCGCACCGCGGCCGCTGCGGGCCCTGTGCGTCGTGCCCTTCGGCCTGGAAGAAGGCACCAGCATCGACGTTCCTTCCAGCGAAATCGGCCTGGTCGTTGGTGAAAGCGCCACCTTCCGCTTCTTCAGCTCGGCCGTTCGCAAGCAGGACCAGCCCGGTGATTTGTTGCCCGCCTGGACCGACGAAGAGCTGGCCGAGACCGACTCGCTCGAAGCAGTCCTTCCGCGCGACGAAGCCATCGACGACGACTTCGTTCCCGTCCGCTTCCAGTCGCAGCTCACCGAGCTGGGCGTCTTCGAGCTCTGGTGCCAGAGCACCAAATCGCCCAACCGCTGGAAGCTGGAATTCAGCGTGCGAAAGGACGCAGACGCCTGATCCCAAGCCGCGACCATTGGTCGCGGGCGACAAGCTGGCAGCTCGTCGCTAGAAAAAAACTATGCCCGCCGAATTGCTGCCTGAAGACTTGCCCAGCCGCTATGTCGTCGGCATCGACCTGGGCACCACGAATTCCGCGGTTTGCTACGTGGATACGGCGGAACAGCCGTGGCGCGTGCGGGTACTGGAAATCCCGCAACTCGTCGCCCCGGGACAGGTCGAAGCCCGCGACACACTGCCGAGCTTCCACTATCAGCCACCGCAGGGGGAAGAACCGAAGAACCAAAGAACCGAAGAACCAAGCACAAAACACGAAACGCCAAACGCCGCCTACGTCGTTGGCTTTATGGCCCGCGATTACGGTGCGGCCACACCCGGCCGATTGATCTCGTCGGCCAAAAGCTGGCTCTGCCATACTGGCGTCGATCGCACAGCCGAGCTGCTGCCCTGGCATGCGGCTGCCGACGTGGAGCGGATTTCGCCGGTCGAAGCCAGCAGCCGGTATTTGGCGCACATCCGCGGGGCGTGGAACGAGCGGTTCAAGGCGGAGCCGCTGGAGCGACAGGACATCGTACTGACGCTGCCGGCATCGTTCGACGAGATCGCCCGCGAATTGACGGTGCAGGCCGCAGCCCGCGCGGAGCTGGCCCGCGTCGTACTCATCGAAGAGCCGCAGGCGGCGTTCTATGCCTGGATTTACAAGCACCAGGACAACTGGGAAAAGCTCGTCGCTCCGGGGCAGAAGATCCTCGTCTGCGACATCGGCGGCGGTACGACGGATTTCACGCTGATCCGGGTGCGGCGCACTGGGGCGAGCGATGGGACAAATGCGACCGATGAGACCGATGGCGCCAGGGTTCAGTTTCACCGCGTCGCTGTCGGCGATCACTTATTGCTTGGCGGCGACAATATGGATTTGGCCCTGGCGCAATATCTCGAGCAAGAGCTGCTCCGACCGGCGAGCGGGAGGCGTGAGCCTCCCGATAATCCGATTGGCGGGAACCTAGTGGAGAATTATCGGGAGGCTGACGCCTCCCGCTCGCCAGCTAGAGCGAAGCTTCAGCCCCGTCAATGGGACACGCTCCTCCGCCAGGCTCGCCAGGTGAAGGAGCTGCTGCTGTCCGATAGCGGCCCAGGGGAGCTGACCGTAACAATCCCCGGCAGCGGATCGAAGCTGATTGGCGGGGCGCTGCAAGCCAGAGTGACGCGCGACGAAGTGCACAAGCTGCTGGTCGATGGCTTCATGCCGCGCGCCAGCCTGAGCGATAAGCCCGCTGCCCGCCGCAGCGGCTTTCAAGAATTCGGCCTGCCTTACGCGGCCGACCCGGCGATCACGCGGTATCTGGCCGCGTTCCTGACGGCGCATCGGCTTGCGGGCGAGGAGGGTTCAGGGTTCGGGGTTCAGGGTTCAGCAGCTGAAGTCGATCCCGCCCGGCCGGATGTGTTGCTGTTCAATGGCGGCGTGTTCGAGTCGGGCGTTCTGCAGGAGCGGTTGATCGACTCCCTCTCCAGTTGGTTTGGCGGCGACGACTGGAAGCCGGCCGTGCTGGCCAACGACCGCCTCGATCTGGCGGTGGCTCGTGGGGCGGCTTATTACGGCATGGTCCGCCGCGGCGAAGGCGTTAGAATCGCCGCGTCGCTGGCGCGGACGTATTACATTGGCGTCGAAGCCGATCCACCGGCGGCCCTCTGCCTCGTCCCAGGCAGCGCCGAGCCTGGGCAGTCGATCGAGCTCGACCGGCAATTCGACCTGCTCGTCTCGGAGCCGGTCGAGTTTCCGCTCTACACGTCGAGCATCCGGCTGACCGATCGCCCGGGCGAACTCGTGCCCGTCGATCCGGAGCAGATGACCGCTCTGCCGCCCATCCGCACGGCCCTCAAAACTCGCACCCGCCGCGAGCGCGGCGCAGTCGCCGTGAAGTTGAATGCGAAGCTGACCGAGATCGGCACGCTGGAGCTGTGGTGCAGCGAGGCCGCAGGCGAGCGGACCTGGCGGCTCCAGTTCGATGTCCGCTCGGCCACGCAAACCGATGTGGCTGCCCACGAGACCGACGCCGAGTCCCAGGGCTTCATCGACGAAGAGACCGCCGCCGCTTGCCGCGTGGTGCTGGAATCAACCTTCGGGGCAACCGGCCGCGACGACCCCAATCCGCTCGTCAAGCGCCTGGTCGCTGCCGCCGGTAGCGACCGCGGCGAGTGGCCCACGTCGCTGCTCCGCCGGCTGTGGGAAATGCTGGTGGAATGGGAGGCGGGGCGCCGCAATTCGCCGGCCCACGAGGCCCGCTGGCTGAATCTGCTGGGCTATTGCCTGCGCCCGGGCTATGGCCTGGCCGTCGATGACTGGCGGGTCGCCGAGACCTGGAAGACCGTGCAGGGGAAGCTGGCGCACGCCGCCGCCAGCAGCCGCACCGAGTCGCTGATCCTGTGGCGGCGGATCGCCGGCGGGCTTCCCGCGGGGCAGCAGCGGGCGCTGGCCGAGCCGCTGCTGGCCACCGTGCGGACGCTGCACAAGCGTCAGACCAGCGGCCAGGGAAAGGGGACCGACCCGACCTTCAGCCCGCACGAAACGCTCGAAGTCCTGCGGCTGCTGGGGTCCTTGGAGCTTTTGGCGGGCGAGGTCAAAATCGATCTGGGCGGATTGCTGCTCGATTTGCTGCCGAAGAAGAAGCTGGAGGCGATCCGCCCGGCTTGCCTGTGGTCGCTGGGCCGCCTGGGTGCTCGCGAGCCGGCGTATGGGCCGCTGAACACGGTTGTGCCGCCCGAGACGGCCAGCGAGTGGATCGAGAGGCTGCTGGAGATGGAATTGGTTGACGCGATGACGCAATTTGCCCTTGTAAATCTGGCCCGCAAGACGGGCGACCGATTTCGCGACATCAACGATGCCCTGCGCAGCCTCGTACTAGACTGGCTCGGCGAGCGCAGCGCTGGCGAGCACGCCCGGCAGCTGGTGTCGGAAGGCGGGCACCTCGACGTGCAGGAGCAGGGCCGCGTCTTTGGTGAGTCGTTGCCGAAAGGACTGCGGGTAAGGTGATGAGCCAACTTCCAAAGCCGCGACCAGTGGTCGCGCTGCACCCGCCGCAGAGCCTCACCCCGGCCCGCTTCCAGCGGGAGAGGGAAATCGCCGTCCCCCTCCCGCTGCTGGTCACCGGCGTGGCCGGCGTGGCGGGCTACAACGCGTTTCGCTATTTTCGCCAGCGGTACGGAAAGCTGGTAATCGGCATTCGCCGCAAGGACAACTGGCCGCTGCGCGGCGAAGGCCTCCTGGCCTGCGACGGCGACGACCGGGACACGCTCGCGCAGCTCTTCGACAAGCACCAGTTCGCTGCGGTGCTCAACGCCGAAGGCACCTGCAAGCTCAAGTCGTGCGAGCTCGACCCGCGGATGGCCGAGCGGGTGAACATCGACAGCGTCACGGCGATGCTCGCTGTGATCCGTGGCACGGCGACGCGGCTGGTGCACCTGTCGATCGATCTTGTTTTCTCCGGCACCCGCGGCGGCGGCCACGTCGAGGACGATGCGACCGACCCGGTCACCGTGTACGGCAAGACGATGGCCGAGGCGGAACGCATCTTGGCGAAAACGGCGGCGGCCGTCCTCCGCATCTCGCTGCCGATGGGCGTGAGTTTCAACGGCCACGCGGGGGCGATCGACTGGATTCAGAGCCGCTTTAAGAAGGGCAAGCCGGCGACGCTTTACTTCGATGAGCTCCGGACTCCGACTTATACCGATTGCTTGAGCCCGCTCCTGGCGACGGTGCTGGCTCGAAAGGACATCACCGGCCTGTTTCACGCCGGTGGGCCAAGGCGGCTCAGCCTGTTTCAGATCGCCCAAATCGTCAACCGCATCGGCGGCTACGACCCGCACCTGCTGCACGGCTGCCCGCGGGCCGATGCCGGACCCCTCCCGCCGCGAGCCGGCGACGTGACGATGGACAGCAGCAAGCTGTCCGCGGCGCTCGGCTACGACCCGTTCGACCCCTGGCCGCTCCACGACGACCACGTGCCCACGCACCGTGACTGGCATAAGGAAGGTCCGCGGGGATCGCCTGAGCTGCTCGCGGAAGTACTCTACCGCAACCCGCGCGGCTGCGCTGTAGGGAACGCCCTCCGTGGCGTTCCCTGCGCCGCCGATTGAGGCCAATCCGCGATTCGGATCGCCACAGAGGGCGATCCCTACAGCGCCAGACGAGGGCGATGTTTTCGACGCATGTCTGCCTTCCTTCGCGATCTCGAAGCCCGCATCGACTCGGCCCTGCAGGCCGACCGTCACCGCCTGCGGAATCTGCTCCGCGCGGTGCGGCAGGCGGAGGAGAACGGCCGGCCGCCGGATGAGCGGCTGGAAAGACTGCTGAAGCAACTCGACGAGTCCAGCGCCAAGTGCGAGGCTCGAGCGCAGTTCGTCCCGCGGCTGATCTACGACGAGTCGCTGCCGGTCGTCGCACACCGCGAAGAGATCGCGGCGGCGATCCGCGAGCACCAGGTCGTCGTCGTCTGCGGCGAGACGGGCAGCGGCAAATCGACGCAACTTCCCAAAATCTGCCTGGAAATCGGCCGCGGCATTGCCGGCATGATCGGCCACACGCAGCCGCGGCGGATCGCGGCCCGCTCGATCGCCAGCCGCGTGGCGGAGGAGTTGAGCACGTCGGTCGGCCAGAAGGTCGGCTTCAAAATCCGCTTCACCGACACGACCGGCGACAAGACGCTGGTCAAGGTGATGACCGACGGCGTCCTTTTGGCCGAATCGCAGCACGACCGCTTCCTCGACCAGTACGACACGCTGATCATCGACGAGGCCCACGAGCGCTCGCTGAACATCGACTTTCTGCTGGGCTACGTGCACCGCCTGTTGCCGCGGCGGCCGGACCTGCGACTGATCATCACCAGCGCCACGATCGACGCCCAGCGGTTCGCAGAGCATTTTGGTAGACCGGGGCACCCGCATCGCGGGTCGGCTCCGCGTGAGGCCGGCGTCTCGCGGAGCGAGACGACTACTATGGCCCCCATCATCGAAGTCTCCGGCCGCACGTATCCAGTCGAGGTCCGCTACCGGCCGCTGGTGCGGGAAGAGACCGGCGAGGAAGTCGAGGCGCTGCGGGGCCTCGCGGACGCGGTCGAGGAAGTCTGCCGAATCGGCGCCGGCGATGTGCTCGTCTTCCTGCCGACCGAGCGGGACATTCTCGAGGCGGCCCAGAAACTCCGCGGCCGGAACCTGCCCGGCGGGCAGCCGGAGATTCTGCCGCTCTATGCCCGGCTATCGACCGCCGAGCAGAACCGCGTTTTCGCGCCGCACAGCGGCCGGCGAATCGTGCTGGCGACCAACGTTGCCGAGTCCTCGCTCACCGTGCCCGGGATCCGCTACGTCGTCGATACGGGCACCGCCCGCATCAGCCGCTATTCGGCCAGGAGCAAAGTCCAGCGGCTGCCGATCGAGGACGTTTCGCAAGCCTCGGCCGATCAGCGGAAGGGCCGCTGCGGCCGCGTCGGGCCCGGCGTCTGCATCCGGCTTTACAGCGAGGAAGACTTTCTAGCGCGCGAGCGCTACACTTCGCCCGAGATTCAGCGGACGAACCTGGCATCGGTCATCCTGCAACTGCTCGCGCTCGACCTGGGGCCGATCGACGAATTCCCGTTCCTCGATCCCCCGCGGGGCGAGGCGATCCGCGACGGCTACAAGACGCTGTTCGAGCTGGGGGCAATCGATGAACAGAACCGCTTGCTGCCCATCGGCCGGCAACTGGCCAGACTGCCCGCCGACCCGCGGATCGGCCGCATGATCCTGGAAGCCAGCCGCGAGCACTGTCTGGCCGACGTGCTGATCATCGCGGCAGCCCTGGAAGTGCAAGACCCGCGCAACCGACCGGCCGAACGTGCGGGCGAGGCCGACGCGGCCCACTCCCAGTGGAACGACCCCGACTCGGACTTCCTCAGTTGGCTGCGGCTGTGGGATTTCGTGCAGCACTTGCGGAGCCAGACCACGCGCGGGCAATTCCGCAAAGCCTGCCAGCAGCACTTCCTGTCGGAGCTGCGGCTGCGGGAATGGCAGGACGTGCACCGGCAGCTGCTGGAAATGGTGCAATCGTTCGGGCTCAAGGTGGGTAAGCGAAAGTGGACCGCCAATCAGGCGAGCGGGAGGCGTCAGCCTCCCGATAGCGCTTCGCCTTCGAGTGGAGACGATCATCGGGAGGCTAACGCCTCCCGCTCGCCGGCCTACGCCGCGATCCACCGCTCGCTCTTGGCCGGCCTGCTCTCCAGCGTCGCCAACCGCGGCGAGACGAGTGAATACACGGCAGCAGGAGGCGGAAAGTTCTTCCTGTGGCCGGGCAGCGGGGCGGCGGCGAATAAGCCCAAGTGGATCGTGGCCGGCGAAATGGTCGAAACGTCGCGGCGCTATCTGCGGACGATCGCCCGCATCGATCCGGCGTGGATTGAGCCGCTAGCGACGCACCTCGTGACTCGCAGCTACTCCGATCCGCACTGGGACCGCCAGGCCGGCGGAGCCATGGCGGCCGAGAAGGTCTCGCTGTTTGGTCTGACGATCGTGCCGCGGCGACGGGTGCGTTACACGGCCATCGACCCCAAAGTCTCGCGGCAGCTTTTCATCCGCCACGGCCTGGTCGACGGCGATCTCGACACGCGGGCCGAGTTTTTTCACCACAACCGCCGGCTGGCCCTCGAGATCGAAGCCCAGGCGGCCAAGATGCGGCGGCGCGAGCTGATCGTCGATCCGCAGATCGTCTGCGACTGGTATGAAGCCCGGCTGCCGGCCGCGGTCGTTGATCTGCCGAGCCTCGACCGCTGGCGGAAGGACGCCGAACGGGCCAATCGCCGCGTGTTGTTTCTGGGGGAAGAAGACCTGCTCGGCGGCCAGTCCGCTTCAGCACCATCGGAGGAGTATCCCGATGAATTGCGGATCGACCGCCTGAAGCTGCCGCTGGCCTATCACTTCGAGCCGGGCGCCGAGCAGGACGGCGTGACGGTCACGGTCCCGCGGGAAGGCCTTTCGCAGCTCTCGGAAGAGCGGCTGGGCTGGCTCGTGCCCGGCCTCGTCGCCGACAAGGTCGAGGCGCTGATTCGCTCGCTTCCCAAGGCCGTGCGGCGCAATTTCGGCCCCGCTCCGGAGATTTCGCGAAAAATCGCTGCTGAAATCGGCTTCGCCTCCGGGCCATTGTTACCGCTGGTCGCCAGTGCCTTGAGCCAGGCCGCCGGCGAGCGGATCGCGCCCGAGATGTTCGACCTGGAGCGGCTGCCGCCGCATCTGCGGATGAAAGTGCGAGTCGTAGATCGCGGTGGCCAAGCGATCATCGAAGGCCGCAGCCTGGCGGCCATCCGCGAGCACCTGGGAGATCAGTCCGCGCCTGAGCAGCCTGCCGGCAGTTCGCCCTGGCACCGCGACGGCGTGACGAAGTGGGATTTCGGCAAGTTGCCCGAGCACGTCGATTTGCGGCGCGGCGGATTGATGCTCACCAAGTACCCGGCGCTCATCGACGCCGGTGACACCGCGGCACTGCGACTGCTCGACTCGCGGGCTGAAGCCGCTGCCCAGACGCGGCTGGGCGCACTGCGGCTGTTTGCCCTGGCGGAAAATCGCGAGCTGAAGACGCAGGTCGCCTGGCTGCCGCAGCTCGAGAAGCTGCGCCTGCACGCCGCGCCGCTGGCCAACGAGCGGCGGATCGAGGATCAGCTCTTGGACCTGATTGCGGCGAGGGCGTATTACCCGGAATCCGGGAACGCCGCGGAGGGCCGGAACGCCACAGAGGGCGTTCCCTACAGCGCGGAGGAGTTTGAAGCACGGCGACTTTTGGGACGCAAGAACATTCTGCCGGCGGTCCAGGAAGTTACCAGGCTGATTCTGCCGCTCCTGGAAAACTATCACGAGCTGCGGCTAGCGCTGGAGCAGGCGCGCCTGCCGGCCTGGCAATATGCGGTGGACGACATCCGCGGCCAGCTCGCGGCGCTAACAGCACCCGGCTTTCTCGTCTCCACTCCCTGGGAGTGGCTGCTGCATTATCCGCGCTATCTCAAGGCTGCCGCCTCGCGGCTGAAGAAGCTGGCCAGCGGCGGCGGCCCGCGGGACCGTCAAGGCCACGAAGAGGTTGCTCCGCGGAAGCAGGCCTGCGAGCAGCGGGCCGCCGATCACCGCCGACGCAACCACGCCAACCCGCTGCTGGCCCACTACCGCTGGCTGCTGGAAGAGCTGCGCGTGTCGTTGTTCGCTCAGGAACTGGGCACCAGCCAACCCGTCTCGCCGCAGCGGCTGGACAAGTTGTTCGAGAAAATCCCCATGTAGCCCGGACAATCCGCAGTTCCGGGCCGGTTTTGGGGTTCCCGGGTCCGCTTGAGTTGACTTTCGTCAAGCGCCGTAGGTACGTTATCAATTGAGGAAGGTTCCGCGGTGGCGGGTCTTCCACGCAAGGAACAGGGGTCGGCTCAACCGCTCCAGCCCGGCGGACAATCGTCCGCGTTGAGCCGAGCGATCGTTTCTGGATCTCGCCGCAATCCTGCGGCGAACGGAGGTTGGTTACATGTCGCATTCCAGTCGCAGAGTTCGTTCGAAGATCGAGCGCGCTGCCCCGCCGCGAATGGCGATCAAGGCAGCGGTCGCCCTGGCAGTCTGCCTGGGCCTAAGGGTTGTCTTGGCGCAGGGTCCAATCGCCAACGAGGAGGTCGATGCCAACGGCTTCAAGTACCTCGTGCCGCACTCGTTCCCCGGCAAGACTCAGATTGAAGCCAAAAAGGCGGCCAATGACCTGAAAAACCGGATTAGCTCCATGCTGTTCAGCCCAGAGCCGCTGGGCGAGGGCCGGGGGTACTTCGAGCGCTATTACACGCTGGTCTATTTCCCCCAACTCACGCAAACCTCGGTGGAAGCGCTCAAGGCGCTGCCCGACGAGCGGCAGCGATTCTTCCGCAACCATCTGGAGTACTGCAAGTCAAACGACGCGCACCAGGTTCTCGTTGCTGTGACGCTGCAAGAGATGAACCGCATCGTGAGCGAGAACTTTCATCCCGCGGTCCGCTACAACGCGATGCTCATCATCAGCGGACTCAACGACAAGGAAGTGCAGCGGGTACAGCCCTACGCTGTGCCCGAGCCGATGGTCCGGGCCCTGAAGGTGATCCTCGACCTGTATCGCGCCTGCAAGGGCCCGGAGGACGACGGAATCCGCCTGGCCGCACTCTTGGGAATGTCCCGGCACCTGGAGTGGGAGCATTACAAGAACGAGGGCTCTCCTCCGGCGCCGATTCAGCCTGCACTGCGCAAGGAAATCATGGACGAGCTGTTCAAGCTGGCCCAGACGAAGGACCCGCCGCCAGGCCGCGATGCGGAGGGGCACCTCTGGTTCCGCCGCCGCGCCGTCGAGGCGCTGGGCCATTCCTGCTCGAAAATCGCCGATCCCGCCGTGGCGTCCGCTCTCGAAGGGCTGCTCCGCGACGAAAAGGAGCCACTTTCGCTGCGCTTGACGGTCGCCGCGACGATCGGCCGCGTCTCGCTGCAGAACCCGGTCGCCGTCGATGCCAAGGCCCTCAGCACCGAAATGGGCTATTTGGCGCTCGTCGCCCTCGACACGGAGCTCAGCCGCGTGAGCAACCTGCGGAAGACGGAGGAAGAGCACTTCATCCGGCTGTCCGGGCAAGTGCCGCTGGAGGGCGAGCAGCCGGGAGTCATCAATCCGCGTGCCTATGCTCCGGGGAGCAGTCCCGACGGTGGTCCCGGCCTGCGGGGCCTCGGCGGAGTTCCGGGCCCGGGCAGCGGGGCATATGGCAGGGGACCAGGCATGCCCGGCGCGATGCCCGGAGATTATGGCGACCCCAGCGCCGTTGATCCCTTGTCGCTGGATCCCAAGGGCTACCGCTTCGCGCCCGTCCGCAAGCGTTTGCGGTACGACCTGTACTGCGTGCAGATCGGCCTGCTCGGCGGCGAGGATCATGCTCCGCCCAAAAACGCTTCGGCTCCGCCTCCGCCGATGGCGCCGAAAGCGCCCATGACGCCGACGACGCCGGCCGCCGACAAGGGGCCGCCGCCGGTCCCGCGCGGTCTGTTCGCCGTGGCCAAGGCCGGACCCGATAAGACCTATGTGGACGACGTGTATGCCAAAGTCCGCAAGCTCGCCGACCTGGTCGAGAACCGCTCGAGCGATCTGTTCCAGATGGATCGCGATCTCCGCCGGGAGATGAAGAACCTGGAAGCGATCACGCGGAAGCTCGCTCCGCCGGCCGCGCCCGCCGCGGCTGCTGCGGCCGCTGCCGCCGAAGAGGCGGATTTGCTGACTCCGCCGGTCCGAGGCGGCGCTGCGCCGCCCATGCCGATGCCGCCCGCGGCCCCGGCGCCCGGCGCTGCGGCCGCTCCGGCACCGATGCCCAAAGGCGCTGCGCCAATGCCGCCTGCGGCTGCCCCGATGCCGCCGGCGGCCGCGCCCATGCCGCCCGCGGGTCCGATGCCGAAGGGCAACACGCCGGCTGCCCCCGCGCCGATGCCTGGGGCCCCCGCTCCGCCGCCGATGCCTGCGCCAGCGCCGTAGCCGTCGTCAGCGCGCGTAACGCCAGACAATCTGATCGCCGGGCTTGAGCTCGGCGATCCCGGCGCTGACTTTGCCCCCTTCGCCGTTGACGCTGTACCGCCAGTTGCGGCCGCCCTGGCCTTCATTGGGGGCGTCGTCGATGGTCTTGATGAAGATCGTCTCGCCGCTGCCGCTGTGCTCGACCTTGATCCCCCGCGGATGCTTCTCCGCGGCCTTCAAGGCGTCAAACACCGTCAGCTTCTCCTTCCACTCCAGGTTCAGGAAGGTCTTCTGCACGCCATCGCCATAGTCGATCGTCAGCCGGACGGTTTGGGTAGGGTCGGCGGCCAGAATTCGCACGGCGGCGGCGGCAACCAGCAGCGCCGCCGAAAAAGCTGGTCGAAGGCGACGCAGCATCGTCATGGGATTGTCCCTGGCAGCAGCGGGTGAACGTTTCTGGGGATCACTTGGGTTCGGCTTTCGCGCGGCGCAGCGCCGAGAAGGGCTGGTTGTTGAAGTCGCCGCCGATGAACAGCAGATCGTCTTGCGTCTGTTTCGCGACGGCGAGCATGACGTTGAACGATTCCGCATCGCCCAGCGCTTCGCCGCCCTGCTCGCGGAACCAGACGAGGTGCGGGTTGCCCTTGTGTTCGATGAGCACGAAAGGACGCTCCTTGTCCTGAAGGGTGATCAGGCCGGCCATGTAGATTTGCTTGCCCTCGAAGAACCTGGCAAACTTGGCCGGAATCTTGGCCGCCACGGCGGGCTCGCTCTTGACGATCAGCCTGGCAGGATTCTTGTCGGCCTGGCCGGCGGGCGGGACGGGGACGCTGCCCACCAGGCGCCTGGTCAGTTCCACGTCCGGCTCCCATTGCCCCTCGAGCTTGCTGGCGACCACGTTCTCCTTGTCCGCTTGCACTTGCAGCTGCGCCCGGACCGCCGCAGCACCAGCCAGAACGATGACGGCCGCCAATCCCATTCTCGCGCTCATGGCAATCTCCGCGCTAATTGCTGCCGACTTTGGCCTTCGCCTTGGCCTTCTTTCCCTTCTTGGCCGCGGGGGGCGGCGCGTCGGTCGGCTTGTTGGGGGTGGGCATCGGGGCTTTGATCTCGGCCCGCCAGGCGAGCAGCCTGGCGTGCAGTTCCTTGGTCTTCTCGGGCATCTTACTGGCGAGGTTTGTCGTCTCGCCAATGTCGTCTTTCAGGTTATACAGCTCGAGGCGGCCGTCCTCGAAGAACTCCATCAGCTTCCAGTCGCCGGCTTCGATCAGGCCTACGGGCGTCGTCCGCCAGCTGCCCGCTCCAGCCCCGAGGTAGCCCGGAAAATGCTGATAGATGGCCTCGCGCTTCAGCTTCGCACTCGCGTTCTTGAAGAGCGGCACAAGGCTCTCGCCGTCCAGCGTCTGGCCGGCCGGCGGCGAAGCGCCGGCGATCTCCAGGAACGTCGGGAAGACGTCAACGTGGATCGTCGGGACGTCGCAGGTGGAGCCTGGGGCAACTTTTCCCGGCCAGCGAACGATGAATGGATCGCGCGTACCGCCTTCATACAAACTCCCTTTGCCGCTGCGGAGCGGCGCGTTGTCGGTCACGTCGCCCGCCTGCTTCACGCCCTCGCGCACATAGCCGCCGACGCCGCCGTTGTCGCTGGAAAAGATCAGCACCGTGTTGTCCGCCAGCTTCAGCTCGTCGAGCAGGGCCATGATCCGGCCGACGCTCTCATCGACGCTGGCGATCATCGCCGCGTAGGTCGGGTTCTTGTGCCCGCCTTCCGCCGGCTTGGCCCTGAACCGCTCGATCAGCTCCGGTTTCGCCTCGTGCGGCGAGTGGACGCCAAAGTGCGGGAGGTAAAGGAAGAACGGCCCGTCCTTGTGCCGGCGGATGAAATCGACCGCCTTGTCGGTCAGAAAGTCGGCCAGGTACTGTCCCGCGGGATAGTCGGTTTTGGGGTTCGTGTCGAAGTTGAAGTGCTGCCCCATGCTGACGATCGCCTCGTCGAAGCCGCGATCGGCCGGATGGTAGCCCTTGGGGTTGCCCAGGTGCCACTTGCCGAACATACCGGTCGCGTAGCCGGCGGCTTTCAGCGACTGGGCGATCGTCGTCTTGTCGAGCGGCAGCTGCTGCACGTTATCGACCGGCCGCAGCGTGCGAGTCTGCCAGGCAAAGCGATCGATGCCGCCGACGGTGTAGACGCCGGTTCGCGGAGCGTATTGCCCGGTCATCAGGGCCGCCCGCGTCGGCTGGCAGTTCTGGCAGTTGTGGTACCGCGTGAGCTTCATCCCCTGCGACGCCAATCGATCGACGTTCGGCGTCTCGTAGTACTTGCTGCCGTACGCGCCCGTGTCGGTCCAGCCGAGATCGTCGGCCAGGATGAAGACAATGTTCGGGCGAGCCTCTGCGGCGACAGCGGGACTGGCCAGCAACAAGACCGAAATGGAGAGGATGTTTCTCATGATGACTCCAAGATTTAACGCCAGGCGCCAAGAGGCGACGTTGGGCAGCGATCGAGTCGGGCTATTATAATGTCAACCTCGCGCCCTTGCCCCGCCTACCCGCCGCTGTCATGTCCCGCCTGATTGCTTTCCTTGGCTTGTCGATTCTTGTGGCTCCACTGGCTCGCGCCGAAGACGCCTGGCCGCCGGAGTTGCCGAAGGCCAAGAGCGGCACGGCCACGCTGAGTTCCCCGGAGTTTCTGAAGGTTCCTGAAAGCGTGGCAGCCGCTGCGGAGAAGGCGGGCGCGAAATTCAGCGTGGCCAAGTCGCCGCCGACAGTTCACCTGGCCTATCACCGGGACCTCGGCCCGGAGGCGATCAAGCGGCGGCTCTGGTCGAGCTGGGGCGACATCTGCGTGGCCAGCGATGGCCGGGTCTATTGT
>DASRJB010000742.1:0-3854 GCA_035649715.1 Pirellulaceae bacterium | reverse complement strand
TCAGCCCATGCTTTCCGACGGCGACAGCGCCAGCGCAGGTACGCTCGTCGCTACGCTGGCTGGCTCGGCACGCGACCTGTTGACTAGCGAACGGACGATTCTCAACCTGCTCGGCCGCCTGTCGGGCATCGCCACGCTCAGTCGGCAGTTCGTCCAGGCGATCGCCGGCACGAAAGCCCGCCTGTACGACACGCGAAAAACAATCCCCGGCTGGCGAAGGCTTGAGAAATACGCCGTCCTCTGCGGCGGCGGCCACAACCACCGCACGGGTCTCTTCGACGCGATCCTCATTAAGGACAACCACCTCGCGCTAGGTCGCAGCGAACAGGGTGCAGCTGCCTACACGCCCGCCGAGGCCGTCCGCAAGGCCAGGGCCTTTCTGGCACAGCAGTCGGCCGGCGAAGCGCCGCGCGGAGCGCCCGACGCGGAGATGCTCGTGGAAATCGAGGTCGATTCGCTCGACCAGTTGCGGGCCGTCCTGCCCGAGAAACCGGACCTGGTCCTGCTCGACAATATGCCGCCCGATGTGCTGCGCGAAGCCGTGAGAATCCGCGACAGCGGCGGCTACGCCAGTGAATTGGAAGCCTCCGGCGGCATCAGCCTCGCCACGGTGCGGGCGGTAGCCGAAACGGGCGTCGAACGAATCAGCAGCGGCGCATTGACGCACTCAGCCATCTGCCTCGACGTGGCGCTGGATTGGCAGTAAACGCCAAGGCCATTTGCCGTGTCTGACAAATGAGGTAGAATGTCTGACAAAGGTGCGTTATGTCCCAGCGCCGAATCTCCATCCGCATCACGAAAGAGCTCGAGAAGCGCCTGGCCAAAGCCGCCAAAAAGGCCGGCAAGAGTGAATCGGAGATCGTCCGCGCCGCGCTCGATAGCTATTGCACGGAGGAAGAAGCGAGGCCTTCCGCGTACGATCTCTTCAAGCGTGCCGGATTGATTGGCGACGCGAAAAATCTGCCGTCGGACCTGGCAACCAATCCGAAGTACATGGAAGGCTTCGGACGTGGTTAAGGCAGCACGATTTCGCCGAGTGCTGCTCGACACTGGTCCTTTGGTCGCATTCCGAAATCCCGCGGATAGCCAGCATCAAATTTGCATAGAGATGCTCGGCCAGATCGAACCGCCGCTGATTACCTCCTGGTCGGTGATGACGGAAGCGGCATGGATGTTAAGGCATGACACGGAGGTCGTCGGCCGAATGTTCCGCGGCGCCGCCGAAGGTCTGTTCGACATCGGCCACCTCACCGCGGAAGACTTGCCCGCCATCGACGAGCTGCGCCGCCGGTACGCGGACCTGAGTCCTCAACTCGCCGATCTCACCCTGCTCCATCTCGCGAACCGCGAGAATCTCGACACGGTCTTCACGCTCGATCAGCGAGACTTCCGCGTCTTCCGGGCGGGACGGAAATCGCTGCGGCTCTTGCCCGGCGACGAATAGCTACTCGTACTCGCGCTTCTTCGCCTCGCCCGCGGCGTCTTCGGGCGGTTTCTCCTGAGGCATGTAGCGCCGCGGACTGCCGTCGGCCCGGCGCTGCAAGCCCGCGCGATCGAGCAGCGACTTGCTCAGAATCGCCGCCAGGTCCTCTTCCTCGCTGGGCGGCGGACCCTCGGGCGTGTACTTGATCGTGTATTTGTGCCGAGCCATCGATATCAGATCGCCCGGGTCCAACCGCTTGCGAATCACGCGGGTGCCGTTGACCTTCACTCCGTTCTGACTGTTCATATCCTGAACGAACCAGTAGCCGCTCTCCAGCGACAGCTGGCAGTGGTGGCCGGAGACATTGGCGAACCGCAGTACGATATCGCACGATTCGCGGCGGCCGATGATGAGCGTTTCTTTGAGCAGTGGAATGGGGTCGCCCCCACCCACGGGGATCAACTCGCCATGCATATGCTGACCCTTGTGAGGGCCGCCGGCACGATCTATTCTGGCTTGCTTCCTGCGGAGTGCCGCCGCGCCCATACTCTGTTGCCGATCAGGCCGACCTTCAATCTAGGCAGCCGGGGAGGCATCGTCAACTTATTATGTCTCCCTGCCTGACGCAGCTTCGTGCCGGCACGGCTTCGGCCGACTCAGGCGCTGCCGATTGGCGGTTGGCCGGCCACCGCTACTATTCATATAACCTCTTTCTCCGCAATAAGTTCGGCGGCCGCCGCGTTCAGAAGGTGAGCCTTGATGCCGGCCTGACTTGCCCCAATGTCGATGGCACGGTCGCCGTCGGCGGCTGCACGTTTTGCGACAACCGCAGCTTCAGCCCCAGCCGGCGGGTCCGCCGCCAAGACATTCTGACGCAGTTGGACGATGGAATGCGGCGGCTGCGGCATCGCTACGAAGGCCTGGATCAGTTCATTGCCTATTTTCAGCCGGCCACGAACACGTATGCCCCGGTCGGCCGGCTGCGGGCCTTCTATGAAGCGGCCCTGTCACATCCGCATGTGGTAGGTCTGGCAATCGGCACGCGGCCCGACTGCGTGCCCGACGAAGTGCTGGAGCTGCTGACCGAGATCGCCGCGCGGTCGTACCTTTCGGTCGAGTACGGGCTGCAAACGATGCACGACCGCTCGCTCGACTGGATGAACCGCGGACACCATCATGCGGCGACAATCGACGCGATGGAGCGCAGCCGCGGTCGCGGCTTTGAGATCTGCGCCCATGTGATGCTGGGCCTGCCCGGCGAGTCGCGCGAGGACATGCTGGCCACGGCCCGCGAGCTGGCGCGTCTGAAGTTTGACGCGGTGAAGATTCACAATCTATATGCGGTCCGCAATACGCCGCTGGCCGAGCAGGTCGCGCGCGGTGAAGTGACGCTCATGGGCCGCGACGAGTACATCGCCACGCTGGTCGATTTCCTGGAGCTGCTGCCGCCGGAAACGGTCGTCGAGCGCATCAGCGGCGACGCGCCGCCCGATTACTTCATCGGCCCCAGTTGGTGCCTCGACAAGCCGGGTGTGCTACGGGCGCTGCACGCGGAGCTGGAGCGGCGCGACACCTGGCAGGGCAAGCTCCGTGGCCCAGAACCGATGAGCGATGGCCCATGAGACTCGCCGCAATTCGCGACATGCTTCTGCGGTTTGCCAGCACGGCAATCCGTCGCCTAAGCAGGTCCAAGAGGGGCTAGCGCTCGCCCAAAGCCCCTAGGCCGTCAAGCAAAAGATGCGCGACAACTGCCAATCGGGCAGGCTTCCGGGTTGAAACGCGAACCAGCCGAGCCGCGTACCGGATTGCCAGATCGTTTCCCTCCGCGATAATCACGCCCCTTCTCTCACCTCGGAAGGAGAACGCAAAATGAAGAGCGCATTTTGGAGTCCGGTGCTGGCCCTGGCAGCACTGGTGGCCTCAACCGGCACGGCCCGCGGGCAGGATCGCAACGGAGATCGCGGCTTCCGCGAGGACGATGTGGTGCTGTCCTGGAACTGGGTAATGCTGGAAGCCGACGCCACGGATCATGGGCAGGGTGCGCCCGATCAAGGCGGTCCGACCCGCGCCGCCCGCGCGTACGCGATCGTCTCGGCGGCGGTGTTCGACGCCTGCAACTCGATCACGCACAAGCACCGGCCGTACCTGACCGAGCTGCAGGGCTTCGAGCGCGCGGACAAGCGGGCCGCCGTCTCCTCAGCCGCCTACCACACGCTCCGCGAACTCTACCCGCAACAGCGCGAAGCGCTCGACGACGCCTTGGACCGCTGGCTCAGGCGAATCGGCGACAGCGAGGGCCGGACCCGCGGCGTGGCGCTCGGCCGCCGTGTCGCCGAAGCCATCCTGGCCGCGCGGTCGGACGACGGCTCCGACGCGCCAATGAACTACACGCCGACCGACAAGCCGGGGCATCACCAGGTGGATCCGAACA
>DASRJB010000741.1:0-5618 GCA_035649715.1 Pirellulaceae bacterium | reverse complement strand
CGCCCACGCGGAATTCCTCGTCCAGGACCATCGTGGCAACCACAGGCGGCGAGCTGCCGCTGAGGCCATGTCGCCAATCTGCGGCCGCGGAGCTGAAAACCAATCGGCGGCGGATTGCCAAGCTCAACGGTCGCGCTCGTCGTGTCGCCCGCGGCTGGCGGAGGCAATCACTACCAAGGCGACAATTGCGCCGATGGCGAGAATCGCCATCGCAGCAACAATGATGAGGCCAAGGGAAATCACACCTCCCAGTGTGTCAGTCGGGACGCGGAAAGTACAGAGCGAACGCTGCTGGCACGGCCATAATGAGCAGGGAGCCGAACGGCCCGAATGCCCAGACGGCATAGAAAGTGAGCGGGCAAAGAACCAGAGCGACGAGGAAGGCGAATCGCAGCGGGGAAATGACGGCCGTTTTCATTGGCTTGATCGCAGCAGGACAGGTCGTGTTGCACAATCGAGGCTATTGGAGTTTCGTCAGCCAGCCCAGATTCTTGGCTTGACTCCAGGAATTGCTATATCGTCGTATCGCTCGCGCGGAAGGCCGTCACAAGACAGACAGAAGCCCACAGGCTGTTGGCGGGATTTGCGATTGGGCATGAAGAACTGCCCCGCCTGTCGCCGAGGCGCGACAGCTGGCAATGATCAACCCATTCCGCTTCGGCTGGCGGGGCTTTTTCGTGCGGCGGTACAATCAATTTCGATGTTTCCCCGCCTGCCATACGTGCTGATTGGTCTGCTGATTGGCGTATTTGCCGGCCGTGCGTTCCGAGTTTGCACAGCCCTTGGCTGCCATGAGCGAATCAGCCGACAGAATCACCGCCGCCGTAAAGAAATGCGTGGCCTACGCCACCCGGTTCGATTCACCCTCGCGGGCGCTCGATTTCGTTAGCCGGCTAAAGTCAGACGGGGAATTGAGCGAAAACGACGCAAACGAAGTGGTGCACCGAGTTTTTCGACGAGCTGGCGGAGAGGGCCAGCCTGATCGTCTTGGCGCTGGGCCGCCGGTGCTTGCACGCGCCCAATGCCTTGCTAAAATCGACAGCGCGCCAAGAGTTCGGATGACTAGATAAAGAGCAGTCCGGCAGCGCCGGGTGGCTCGTTAATCAGTAAGCCGACGTACCGAAATGCCTTCGGGCAGAATCGGCACGTCGGCTTTTTTGTTTCTTGCCGCCAGTCAAGCAACGGAGGCTCAAAATGCCAGCCCAACTGCACATCGAACTGGAAACCCCGCCTTCGCTTGCTCACGCGAGATGGCGCGGCATTTCTAGCCTTTCAGCCCAGGTTGACCGCGGACCAATACACTGCGCTGCTGGACGCAGCCAGGCAGGCAGTTACGCGAGACGAGCTATATGATGCCGCTATATTCCTCGCCAGGCAGTGGGCAGTTGAGGTTCAGTTTGACGAGTAGGACACGACCCACGATCCGCGAGCGCCGCTAATTTCTTCGAGACTCAGCCGACAGCCCGACCGCTGCGGCTGATGCCGTGGCTGCGGTTGCTGTGGCTCGCGACGATCGTTGAGCGATTACCATCAACGCGGCCCGTCGCCGAGTCGCGGCAGGCAAGTTTCTTGGAGCGACGACGATGGCAGAAAGCAAGCAGGAGGAAATCAAGCGCCGCGATAAACGCGAAGCCGCTATTCACGAGGCCGGGCATCTTACTGTGGGGCTCGCGCTCGGTGTACGCGGAAGCGCTTGGGTTTACAGAAGCGAAACTACCGATCCTGACAACGAAAAACTGTGGATAGGTAAGCACGAGGCACATGGGCTCGTTACCGCGACCGTCGCCGTCTCTGGCCTAGTTGCTGAGTGTTGGGTGGAAAAACCAGAGACAAGCCCGGATGAGATTGCAGACTGGATCGACGACGGGCTCGTCTCTCCTTCGCCCACAGACAAAACAAGATTTCCAGAATCCTACGAAGAGACGCTCACGGCCATTGTCGAGGCACACGCGATTCTAGTGAAGCACAAACGTTTCTTTGAGTGGGCCGTGGACGAGTTGATCAAGTTTGAAACGATCACCGATGGCATGGCCGCCGAGAAATGGCGCGAGTTGTACGCGTAACTACTAGACGAAGCGGCGTGCGAGACCGTTGTGCAAGAGGCACTGGCACAGTACGCCGCATTCGGACCGCTCGCCCACGAGCTTCGACTGGCGCGGCTTTTCGTGTGCGGGTACAATGCGGGCATGCCGAAAAAGACGCGCAAGCCGACCTATGAAGACCTGTGCGACCTGCTGCTCTATTTGGACAGCGACGATGATGATGGTAGGCCAGTCGCGTATGAAGCGCTGGGGCTGCTGATCCAAGCCGGCGCGATCTCGTGGCAGGGCAAAAAACACTTTGACCTCACCGAGTGCGGCGAGCAAATTGCCAAGAGACTGCGGAACGACAACACCGCGCAGGAATTGCGGGAAGTGCTGGAATGACCCTCCGCTACAAACTTCGCACGCTCCTGATCCTGCTGGCCATCCTGCCGCCGTTGTTGTGGATCGGCTGGACGACGTATCCGGCGTGGAAGGCGGAGCAATCCGCCGCGGCTGGTGATGGCAACACCGCCAACAGTTGCGCCGCGGGAAGTGTCATTGGTCTCCCCGCCAAACCAGCCGTCAATACGCGGCCGCCGCCCGACAGTGCGCCGGAACTGCCGCGGGAGTAACGCAAGCTGCCGCTGGGGCCAACCGGTGTACTTGACACCCGCAAGCGCTCCCAAACCGCAGTTTTCCCACTGTTTCCGCGGCTCGCCCAACAGGGGCAGAAATTGCGATTTCGCCAGTCAATTCCCAAGCGATTCGCACAATCAGGCCGATTTTCGCGGCCTATTTTCAGTCCATTGCTCTACCAACTGAGCTACCTGACCTAAGTTGTTTTATATCAATGACTTGTGGCGACGGCTGTGGGTCGCAGTCGGTGGTAGTTCTTGTACCCGCCGGTGTCGCGACACCCTGAGAAGTGATGGTAGCAAGCCAGTTGACGTTCGCAAACCCCGCCCCGATTTTCCCTCTTTTCCGCATCGGGACAGGCAACGGCGGACGGGCCGGTGGGGCTAAAAGGTTGACGGCCGGCGGCGCGATTTCAGAAGTGTGTCGAGGCGATTGCCGGACGCCGTGTCGCGGCGGTATGTTGCAGCTTCGGCAGCTACGCCGCGGGGTTACGTTTCATCTCAGGAGTCATCTCATGTCGCGCACCTTCCTTTCGTTCGCCGGGGTCCTCGTTCTGGTTCCGCTGGCATTGGCGGCCGACAAGCCGAAGGACGGCTTCGAGCGCGAGCGCAAGGAGGGCGACACGACGAAGGACTCGCTGGAAGGCAAAACGCCGCCGGCGCTGAAAGTGCAGGATTGGGTCAACACGGGCGGCAAGGACCTCAAGCTGGCGGATTTGAAGGGCAAGGTCGTAGTGCTCGACTTCTGGGGCACCTGGTGCGGGCCGTGCCGCGCCGCGATGCCGCACCTGAAGGAGTTGTACACGAAGCACAAGGACGCCGGGCTGGTCGTGATCGGCGTCCACACGACCAATGGCGGCGAAGAGATGGCCAAGTACGTTCAGGACGAGGCGCTGCCCTGGCCGATCGCCCTGGACGTTGACAAGGGCACTGTCACGGCCTTCCACGTCGATAGCTATCCCGACTATTACGTCATCGACAAGGCCGGCAATCTGCGCGTCGCCGACCTGGCCAACAAAGAGCTCGACCGCGTCGTCGAAGCGCTGCTGAAGGAATAGCTACGGCGCGGGTAAGCGACCCAGCGGCTGCGGCAATAGTTCCGGGCCGGCGGGCGATTGCGGGGGCAGCAGCTGCGGCCCGATCGGTTCGCCGGGCGGCGACAGGACTTCTTCGAGGCCGGGCTCGGCGTGCCGCACGCCGGCATGTAGATCGAGCCGCGCCACTAGGTCGGCCAGGATCCGCTGCTCCAGCGACACGTCGCGGCCGATCGGAATCCAGCCGAGCGTGACCGAGTACCGGCCCGGCGCGCCTTCCTGTCGGACGAGCGTGCCGTCGTGGCGGAGCGTCGCCCCGCCGGCCGTCGCGTGCTCCGGCTTGTCCAGGTCCTCCAGTTCCTTCTGCACGATCACGTCGAGCAAATACCCGCCTTCCGCCGGAATCACGCGGACCGTCGCCCGCCGGCGGATCGACTGCAGCGTGGCGTGCCACTTTTCGTAACCTCGCGTCGAATCGAAACGCCAGGGCTCAAAAATCGTCGAGCCGGTGACGGGAAACGTGTCGATCCGGCCTTCGGTCAGGATGCCCGAGATCAGCCGCACGCGGTCCTCGCGCTCGATGTGAAAGTAGTCGTCCAGGGCATCGACGGTCTGGTTCCAAAGGAACTCGCGATCGATCGGCGGCACCAGCAGCGGATTCGATAGCGGCAGCGGTCCGCCGGCTTTCGGCCGCAGCCAGCCCGCGCAGCCGGGCGCAGCGAGCAGGGCCGCCGCGAGCGCCAGTGCCACGCCGAGCTTCCGCATGTCGCCGCCTCGAAGACCTAAGGTTTGTGCTCGATCAGCAGGAGCGCGTCGGCCCGCGTGCCGCTAGCCAGCGGATTCAAAAATGCCAGCGGTCCGCCGCTGCCGGGGGCCGGAGTCGCCACGACGCCGCACGAGAGCAGCAGCACTTCCCCCGCCGGCCAGCGAAACCGCTCGGCCAGCCGCCAGCTCACCAGCTGCGGCACCTGAATCTGCACCCGCTGCGTCTGCCCGCCGATCGGCAAATCGATCGCCAGCGGCACCAGCTTCTCGACCTGATCGACGTGGCAGCTCACGGCCGTCTCGATCGTCTGGCCGTCCAGCGACAAGAGCGGGCTGAGCTCCAGCGAGTAACCCTCGTCGATCTGCCCAGGGATCAAGTCGTAGAAGGGGTATTCGCGCTTCAGCTGCACGCCCCGCGTGTATTTCCGCGGCTGCGTGCGGGCCAGCGTCTGCTTGTGGCCATTGGGGATCTCAGCCTGCGGCGCGCTGTGCTCGCGAAAGTCGCCGCGGGCCTTCAGCTGCTCGCGGAGCCGCGTGGCGTTTTCGCGCGACAGCAGCCAGGCCTCGACGCCAGGCGACTTGACGTCCACCGGCTTGAGCAGCGAGATCGCCTGCGCCCGCCAGTTGGGGCTGCCGACCGTCATCAGGCAGACGCTCAAGGCATGCGGCTGCCCATCGCCGGCCACGAACCGCTCGACGATGCCGCGAATCGTGTCGTGCATCTCGGGCGTGTGATAGACGCGGAGCGTGCTCGGCGTGGCGCTCAAGATGCCCAGCGGCTCGCTGAACCAGACTTCGGTGCCGGTCTCGCGGAGAATCCAGTCGATAATCGCCTGCTCGGGCTTGGCCGCGCCGGCCGCGCGAGAGGTGTACGGCGCGATGTCGTATTCGCGCCAGACTTGCCCGTGCTCGTTGGGCAGGATGCCCGCGCCCTTGGTGACCTTCAAGTTACTGCTCGTCGGCGCCGCGCGGGAATCGGCGGTGAAAGCGGGCTCCACCGCGCGCGGAGCGGCGGCGGGTGGAGCAGCGGCGGGCGGCGTGGCCGCTACCGGCGGCGCGATTGCCGGGGTGCTCGCCGGCGACTTGGGTTGAATCGGCGTCAGCACCATGCCGCCGGTGCCGGTCGTCGTCGTCCGCGGCGGAGGCGGAGTCAACAGGCC
>DASRJB010000740.1:0-7646 GCA_035649715.1 Pirellulaceae bacterium | reverse complement strand
ATTCGGAGTGAGAAAGGTTCGAGTGGTTCTCATCATCACTTGGACGAGAGAACCAAATGCCAAGGGGGGTACGTCCCAGTGAAGTCCCGTCGTTGCCGACAATTGGACGTATCCCCGTTGGCGGTCCGACGCCTTCGGAAGAACATGATTGGTCCGTCGCGGCAAGTTGCTGCACCCGACCAAGACGCTAATGCGCGACTCTATGTCGGACGGCGGTTGCCGGTCGTTCGGGTAAGTCCAAGAGAACCTTCTCATCCAGAAAGGCTTTTCGAAGTTTCGGAAGTCTGCGAATGACCTGTTCAACGTCCGCCAATCGGCCGCAGCTTTCTATTTCAAGGCGCTGCAAACTCGGCGCGATAATGGGAAGGTCCTTCAGCGTTTCCAGGTTGCGGCATCGACCAATTACGAGCTTCTTCAGGTGAATTAGCTTCGGCAGTCCGGCAAGCGTTCTCGGATTCACCCAGGCGATACCTAGTTCTACGAGATTGAGCGGCAACTCCAAGCCCTCAAAGCTGGCGGATTTTGGATTGTAGTGCGCGAGCCCAAGATCCTTAAGCGATTTGAGAGTCGCCATACCAGAATCGCCGTCCTTGTACTGCCATTCTGCAAATTCCAGTGTCGGTAGGAGCTCAAATTTGATTGGGGGTCGTTTTGGGTGTACGCCGAATTCCTTAAGTTGCTTCAGTGGATAGATGCCGTCCACATTCTTGAGGTTAATGTCAAAGAACCAAATCTTTTGAATTCGAGGCAGGTCCTTCAAAAAGTCCAGATTTGTTTCCTTGAAGTGATATTCAGGGTTACCAAACACCCCATACGCACGTCGACGAATAGCTTCTGCGACACAAACAGACAGTTTGCGCGAGTCCATCCCGATCGACAGTCGCCGCTTGAGGTCATGATCGACAAAGAACTTGCCCTCGCGCTCAATTGTCACGAATCTTCTCCTTCGACGTCCGCCTTTGAACCGAGCAAAAAAGGGGCGGTTTCCAAATTCAAATGCGACACGCGTTCGTGCTAGCAGCGCGGAATTGGTGTTCGTGAAAACATCGCTGGGATGTCTGAATGTCTGGTTGTGAAGGACGGACATTCAAACGGAGTCCCAGCGATGTTCGAGCAGTTTACGGAGTCGGATCGTGCGGTTCTAGCGCAGTTGCTCGCGCTGCAGGTGCCGAAAAAGGAAATTGCCTCGCGCCTCAGCAAGGATCGTTCTTCGATGGATCTCGAGTTGGCCCGCAATAGCGGGCCCCTCGGTTACGTTCCCATCGAAGCCCAGCAACGGGCGATGGCGCGACGCCGGCTGCCGCGCCCGCAGGAACGCCGGCGGAAAAATGCTCGCCTATGCATAACGCAGCTTCCTGCTTCCTTCGTTCCCTTCGTTCCTTCTGTTCAATCTGCCGGCCCACATGCAGAGCGCGACCACTGGTCGCGGCTTTGGCCACGCGAATGCCTAACTTGCATAAAGCTGCATAACGGCCGCCGCAGGTGAATGACGTAAGCAGTTATGCCACAACCACTTACATCCAAACCGACTACCGGAAGTTTTCTGAATTATGCAACTGCACGAGCTGCCCGCAGGCCTCGCGGCGGCTACCTGTCGCGGGTTTCCCTGGCCAAGTAGCATGAACCCATGACCGCAGAAAAAGGAGATTTTGCCGGCCTGCGCGTGGCCGCGCTGGAGAGCCGCAATGGGCCCGAGATGGCCCGGCTGATCGAGAAATTCGGCGGGCGGGCGTTTGTCAGTCCGAGCATGCGCGAAGTGCCGATCGAGCAGAACCGCGAGGCGATCGACTTCGCCCACCGCCTGCTGACCGGCGAGATCGACGTGATGATCTTCCTGACGGGGGTTGGCTTCCGGCATCTGTTGGCGGCGGTCGAGCGGCACGTCGAGCGGCAGCGGTACCTTAACGCCCTGGCGGACATCACGACGATCTGCCGCGGTCCCAAGCCGGTTGCGGCGATGGCCGAGGTGGGTCTGAAGCCGACGCACAAAGTGCCGGAGCCGAACACCTGGCGGGAACTCTTGGCGACGATCGACGGCGGCATTCCGATTGCCGCCCACACGGTCGGCCTGCAGGAATATGGCGTCACCAACCACAGTCTCATCGCCGGCCTGGAAGCCCGCGGGGCGCGGGTCGTGAACGTGCGGGTGTATCAATGGGAATTGCCGGCCGATACCGCTCCGCTGGAACAGAACATTCGGGCGATCGCGGCGGGCGAGCGGGACGCGATCGTATTCACCAGCGCCCACCAGGTCGCGAACCTGCTGCGGATGGCACAGCAGCTGAGCCTCGAGCAGCCGCTGCGCGGCGCACTGACGCGAATGGCCGTGGCTTCGGTCGGGCCAACAACGAGCGAGATGCTGCGCGACCACGAATTGCCCGTCGATATTGAACCGGAGCATCCGAAGATGGGGCCGCTGATTGCTGCCGCTGCCGAGCAGGCCGCGGAAGTCCTTCGGCGGAAGCGGCAAACTTCCATCGCGGTCGTTGCGCCCGCTGCCAACCCCCTCGATTCAAACGCCCCCTGGTTCAACAGCCCGTTCCTGAAGGCCTGCCGCCGGGAGCCGACGGAGGTAACGCCGGTCTGGCTGATGCGGCAGGCCGGCCGCTACATGGAGGAATATCGGCAAGTCCGCGGCACGACGAGCTTCCTCGACCTCTGCAAGAATCCGCAGCTCTGCAGCGAGATCATGTGCACCGCCGTGCGCCGGCTGGGTGTCGATGCGGCGATCATTTTCTCGGATCTGCTGCCGATCCTGGAGCCGATGGGGCTGGAGCTCGATTTCGCCAAGGGCGAAGGGCCCGTCATCTATAACCCCGTGCGTGCGCCGGCCGACGTCGATCGCGTGCTGGAATTGGAAGAACTGAGCGCGCTCGACTTCGTCTTCGAGACCGTCCGCCGCACGCGGGCCGACTTGCCGAGCCAACTGCCGCTGATCGGCTTTGCCGGAGCGCCGTTCACGCTGGCCAGCTACACGATCGAAGGGGGCAGCAGCCGCAGCTACCTCCATACCAAGACGCTGATGTACCGCGACGAGGGGGCCTGGCGGACGCTGATGGAGCGGCTGTCGCGCTCGATCACGCGTTACCTGAACGCTCAGATCGCCGCCGGCGCGCAGTGCGTGCAATTGTTCGATTCGTGGGTTGGCTGCCTCGGCCCGGACGACTATCGCCGCTACGTGCTGCCGTTCGTGAAGTCGATCATCGGTGGCATCACGCCCGGCGTGCCGGTGATCAACTTTGCGACGGGCAACCCCGCGCTCTTGCCGCTGCTCTCGGAAGCCGGCGGCGACGTGATCGGCATCGACTGGCGGGTGCGGCTGGATGGCGCCTGGCAAGCGGTCGGCGAGGACCGTGCGGTGCAGGGCAATCTCGATCCGCTCGTGCTGCTGGCCGAGCCGGCCGAAATCCGCCGCCGCGCAAAGGAAGTCCTCAAGCAGGCCGCCGGCCGGCCCGGCCACATCTTCAACCTCGGCCACGGCGTCGTGCAGCAGACGCCGGTCGAGAACGCGATCGCGCTCGTCGATGCCGTGCACGAGCTCAGCCGGCGGTGAGATAACAGTCGCGCGTGGCGAGTGCTAGAATTGCAAACAGAGGAAGCGGGAGATGGCTACAGCGAAGATCAACACCGATGCGGGGATCTGGCAACGCGTGCTCGAGTTCGATTCGCCCCCCTCGCCGGCCGCGGCCAGCGCGCTGCTCAAGTTGCAGTTCCCTGAAGACGACCGTCGGCGGATGAAGCAGCTCACCGCAAAGGCTCGGGCGGGACAGTTGTCGCGCGCCGAGAAATCCGAAGCTGAAGCGTACGAGCGTTTGGGCTGCCTGCTTGACATTCTGCATTCGCAAGCCCGCCGAGTGCTCAAGCAACGTCGGACGGCATCCTGAATGGCCGTCAGTCAACAGCTAACCCGGCTCGTTCGCCAGCGGGCTAGGGGCCGGTGCGAGTATTGCTGCCTGCCGGAAGCTTACTCCTCGATCGGGTTCGAGATTGACCACATCGTTGCCGAGCAGCACGGTGGCCGGTCGATTCCAGGCAACCTGGCGTGGGCATGCTTCGCCGACAATCATCATAAGGGACCTAATCTGGCGGGCATCGATCCACGTACAGGGCGGAGAGCATGGCTCTTTCACCCGCGACGGCATAAATGGGAGCGCCACTTTCGTTGGAAGGGCGCCGTGCTGGTCGGACGCACGCCGATAGGGCGGGCAACAATTGCGGTCCTGCAAATCAACGCTCCTCACCGCATCGCCCAGCGGGCTGCGCTGATTGCCGAAGGCGTTTTTCACCGCGACTAAGACTCGTCGCTTAGCTCCAGATCGATACCGCCTGCGCCGGCGAGCAGCAAGTGTTGCGGCGAGTCGAGATGGATGGCTTCACCGGAGGCTGCCGCGGCCGCCAGCTGCACCGCGAGCTGCTCTGGATCGGATGCCTGGGCCCAGGAACCGCCGATCGCGCGCCGGCGGCGCGGAGGGCCATGCTCCAGCAGCCGCTGGGCCTCGGTGCGGGCAGCAGGACCGATCGGCCGGTGCAGGATGCACTCGGCTGGCTGATCGCGCGGCAAATCCAGATCTGCCGCGGCTACGGGAGAGACGAAGATGACTCGGGCCTCGTGCATTTGCGGCAGGCCGGCGACCCAGGCCGCGCCCTCGGGCGTCGTGAGAAGCACCGGCCGGTCCGCGGTCAGCTGCAAGCCCTCGAACATCGAACGGGGCACGGCGATGCGGCCTTCCGGCCGGCCCGCGTCGATGACGGCGCGTGCCCGGCCGGCCCACTCCACGCGCTTGGAGTCTTCGTCGAGCAGAAATCCGGCGAGAAAGCCGAGAGTACACTTCAGCGGCTGGTTTTCGGAACCGAGTGCGGCTTGCTTTCTCGGCAGCAGGCAGTTGGCGTGCAGCTCGTCCACGCAGCCCTGCAGCATCCGCTGCTCGTTGTCGAGGATCACCTGCGGGGCTTTCAGCTCGGCAAGTTTGACCAGGCGATTGCGGCGGTTGATTAGCCGGCGGAGCAGGTCGTTGAGGTCCGACGTGGCGAAATTGCCGCTGTCGAGCAAGACGATCGGGCGCAGGTCCGGCGGCAGGACGAGCACAATATCGGGTGCTAGTGCCTCGGCACGGCCGCGCAGCGCCGGCGGGAGCCGCTCTGGCGGCAGGCGGGCCAGCAACGTGCGGATAGCGACGCCGCCGGTTTCGGCTGTCGGCTCTGGGCTGGCGGAAGGTCGTGCCGAAGCGTCGATCTGGCGCGGTTCGAGTCGGACTTCATCCCCCTGACAGACGACATTCGTTTGACAAGCGAGGATTCCTTCGATTTGCTTGGACGTCAGGCCGAGCAGCTGCTCGAGCAGCGACGGCTTTCCCGCACGCCAGAGCGGCGAGACGATCGGCGCGGGGAGCGAAACGTGAGCAAAGCGCCGCCGCCGCGTCGGGAGCGACTCGCCGAACACCTGGGGGCAGAAGATTCCGCCGGGCTCGTAATCGGAGGTGCGATAGTTGAGCGTCTCAGGCTTCTGGATCAGCCCGGACGACATCGAGATCAGCTCCTGACTCGTAGCCGGCGCCAGGGCGAGCGACGCGCAGCGGTCGCCACGGCGCAGCTCGACGTTCAGGCCGAGCGAACGCATGAGCAGCGCCACCACGGCCAACATTTCCGACGCCCCGCCTACCGCAGCGTCAAAGGTGTCGAGCGCCCCGCGCTCCACCGCTCTTCGCAGCTCCGCCCGGGCGACCAGGTTGTCGGACTTGAGGCCCGTCAGCTCTTCCAGAATGCCGGTTAGTTCGCGCTCCGCCAGCCACGCGACCTGCGGCAGCGTCAGCGTCTGGCAGGGATTGGCACCGAGCCAGAGAGGCTGCATCGTGATCAGCGAATATCCGCCGGTGGCACGGACTTCCAGAGATTCGGCGGCCCGCGCATTGGCCTTGCTGACCGGCTGCTCGCAGTGCGCCCCAGGCGCGAGGTGCAACCGCCGGGCGACCGCGGCGGAGAGGACCAGGTCGGCGGGCTGGCCGGAATCATCCAGCGGCGGCTGCTCGAGCACTCCGGCCACGACGATCGGCTCTTCGCCGATCGCCAGCACGTCGCCGACCTCCAGCTCGCGATGGGCGACCAGCTCCAGAGAAACCAGGGCTTGCAAGCCTTGCGGGGGGCTGTGGCCCATTTCGTCCGGCCTACGGTGCGTGACCTGCCGCACGGCGGCGCCGTCGCACTCCGGCGGCGCGCAGTACGAATCGTCGCGGGACTTACCGCTGGACGGCGTCTCGACGATGCTCACGAGCACGTCGCCCGCGCGGATGACGCTTCCGGCTCGAATCACTCCCCGCTCGTCGAGCCGCTCCCGCTGGCCGGGCGGCAGGAACTCGTTGTCCGCGGCGATCCGCCGCTCGGCGCGATGTACGCTGGTGACTTTCACTTCGGGAAAGTGCTCCTCCAGCGATGTAAACAGACCATCGTCGAGCACCCGGCGGCCGATGCGGCACGCCGGACCGAAGTCCTCGTCGCTGGCCCAGACGCGCAGCGGCCGCTTGAAGGCGCGGCGATCGGAATCTGGCGTCAGAAGCGGAAGTCGTTCCATAGCGTGTGCGAGCAGGCCGCGGTCTGCCCAAGCGGGCCGCGGTTTCCTAAACTGCGTCAGATTCAGGGTTTTACGGATTCTCGCACTGGCCGTCTAGGATCAATGATTCCCCTGACCCGAAATTCAGCCGTTACGCAGCTCGACGTCGCGCTTGCCGAGAGAAAGCTCACACCGTCGGCCGCGGAGAATATTCGCCGCTGGCTCTCAGAGCCGCGGTATGGGGAGTACGCGCCGCAGGTGGCCGAGCACATCGCCGCGGGGAAGTGGAAGGAGCTGGACGATGTCTTCTGGACGGTGATTCCGTTCGGCACCGGCGGCAGGCGAGGCAGGATGTACCCCATCGGCTGCAACGCCATCAACGACCGGACGATCGGCGAGAGTGCGCAGGGGCTGGCGGAGTACGTCAAGGACGTGCACGTTCCGAGTTCCGAGTTCAAAGTTCACAGTTCAGAAACAGCCAACTCGGAACTCAGAACTCGGAACTCGGAACTTCGCTGTGCGATTGCCTACGACACGCGCCACAACAGCCGCCGGTTTGCCGAGCTGTGCGCGTCGGTGATGGTGGCCAATGGCTTTCGGGTGTACTTCCTGGACGGATTTCGCAGCACGCCCGAGCTGTCGTTTCTGGTGCGGCACAAGCAGTGCGCGTGCGGAATCATGGTGACGGCCAGCCACAACCCGCCGAGCGACAACGCGGTGAAGGTCTACTGGTCCACGGGCGGGCAGGTGATTCCGCCGCACGACCAGGGGATCGTCGAACGGGTGATGAACGTGCAGGAGATCCGCCGCGCCGACTTCGGGCCGGCGGTCGCGGAAGGCCAGATCGTTTTTTGCCAGGCGGAGATCGATGCGGCGTTTATCCAGAGCGTGCTCGGTCAGCGCTGCCCGGGGCCGCGGGCGCTGAAGATCGTCTATTCGCCGCTGCACGGCGTCGGCGAGTTTGCGGCCGTGCCGGCGCTTGAGGCCGACGGCTTTGCCGAAATCGAGATCTTTGGCCCGCACCGCGAGCCCAGCGGCGATTTTCCCAACGTGCCGGGACACGTCTCGAATCCGGAGAACGCAGCCGTCTTTGATGCGATCA
>DASRJB010000739.1:0-2873 GCA_035649715.1 Pirellulaceae bacterium | reverse complement strand
TATTACCTGCATCAGCTCGACCGCGTCCGCGGGGCGGCTCATTTTGAAGTGCCGATCAGCCGCGGGCTTGCGCTCGTCCAGGAAATGCGGCGGTCCTTGCCCGGCTACGCGGTGCCGCGGTACGTGCAGGAAGTCGCGGGGGAGAAGCACAAGCGAGTAGTGGCATAGGCTGGCCCCATGATTCCAGGAGCTGTGTTCATGAAGCACGCCGCACTGCGTACTCGGTACTCAGTAGTCAGTACGGAGTACGAGGTACCGTTGCGTCAGGCTGTACTGCCTTTGTGTCTCACAGCGATCGGCTTCTGCTGCGCAACTCCGTCGTTTTCCGCCGACTGGCCGCAGTGGCGCGGGCCGGAGGGAACGGGCGTCAGCACCGACCAGGGCGTGCCGATTGTGTGGCACGAGCAGCGGAGCATCGTCTGGAAGTGCCCGCTGCCCCCGTGGGGCGCGAGTACACCGGCGATCTGGGGCGACGCGATTTTCGTCACCTCGCACTCGGCGGAGAACAAGCTGCTGCTCCTGAAGCTGGATCGCAAGGAAGGCCGCATTGCATGGACCCAGGAAGTTGGTTCCGGCGAAGCGCCGCGGCAGGCGCCCAAACGGACGACCCAGAAATTCCACGAGCTGCACAACCTGGCCAGCCCGTCGCCCGTGACGGACGGGAAGGTCGTCGTCGCTCACTTTGGCAACGGCGACCTGGCGGCGTACGACTTCGCCGGCCAGCAGCTCTGGAAGCGGAACTTGCAGGACGATCACGGCGTCTATTCGATCTGGTACGGCCACGCCAACAGCCCGGTCATCGCCGGCGACGTCGTGATCTCGGTCTGTATGCAGGATTCGCTCGCGGGGCTGGTGGAGAGGCCGCTGGAGAGCTACCTCGTGGCTCACGACCTGCGGAGCGGCGCGGTGCGCTGGAAGTTGACGCGGGCGACCATGGCCGACGCCGAGCAGTGCGACGCCTATACCACGCCTCTACTATGTCAGCTGAACGGCGTGCAGCAGCTCGTCGTCATGGGCGGCAATCAGCTCGATAGCTACGATCCGGCCAGCGGCCGGCGGCTCTGGTTCCTGCCCGACCTCGTCGGCGGGCGAACGGTGACTGGACCGACGATTAGCGAGGGCGTGATCTACGCCACCCGCGGCCTGCGCGGGGCGCTGTTTGCGGTGCGGCCGCGGCCCGCGGGCGAATTGACCTCGCGCGACATCCTGTGGAGCACGACCGAAGGCACGCCCGACACCTGCTGCCCGGTCGTCGCCAGCGGCCTCGTGTTCACCGTCAGCGACGACGGCATCGCCCGCTGCTACCTGACAACCAACGGCAACCTCAAGTGGAAAGAGCGGCTGAAAGGAAAATACAAGGCCTCACCCGTCGCCGCGAGCGGCCGCATCTTCTTCCTGAACACCGAGGGCCTGGCGACCGTCATTTCCGCCTCGCCGCGCTTCGACAAGTTGGTCGAGAACCAGCTCGACGACGAGACCATTGCCTCGCCCGCGATTTCGAACGGACAGATCTTCCTCCGCGGCCGCAAGTCGCTCTACTGCATCGGACGGTGACGGCTCTACATCGTCGAATCTGGAGCCGGAGGCGACGGCGGGACCGCGAAACGCCTGCGCCTCCGGCTGCGGGTTAAAACGAGCAACTGATTCGAAGCGTTACTCGTTGATCAGGCCCGCCGGGATCAGCCGGGTGAGGAAGGAGCCGTTGTCGGCGACGTTGAACAGCGGCCGGCAGTAGTTAGGCACGCAGGGCTGCCGCGGGCAAGGAGTCCAGACGAGCGAGATGGCGACGTTCCAGCTTTCCTCGATGAAGTCCGGGCGGTTCTCCGTCTCGTTCCCGTCGGGCGTTACGTAGAGGAAGCCCGCCCGGGCGCTCCAGCAGTGATTGATCGGCAGCAGCAGGTCCGCGCCGACCAGCCCCTGGTCGTTGGCCGTGAAGCCGCCGAAGGCCCGGCCCTCGCCCCCGCAGGCGAATTGACGCCGATAGAAGAACGCATACAGGTCGTTGACTTCCACCGTTCCCTGCCCGGTGACGATGTCGATCCCGGGAGTGCTGCCTTGCACGGGCAGCCGCAGCGTCAGGTTGTCGGCGTCGTTCACGCCCGCGGTGAACCAGAAGCCGATCTCGTGGATGCAGCAGTACCGCCAGCTGATCTCGCCGCGGAGCTGAAGCAGATCGGCCTCGTAGTCCCATTCGTCGTGGAGGTAATCGACGACCAGGCCGCCCTGGATGCCCCAATCGACGCGGCGGTACAGGCCGCCGGTGAGGAAGACCTGGTTCCGCGAATCGTCCGTAAGGAAGTTGCCTTCGAAATTGCACTGCGTCGTATTGGCGCCGATTTGCCAGGCCAGGCAGCCGCAAGTAGGCACGCCGAAATTGAAGCCTTCGTGAAAGCCGAAGCTGCCGCTTCCGCCGCGATTGAGCGGTCCGGTGAAGCCCTGGACGCCGGCGAAGAACTCCAGCCCGTTGACCGGCACGCACGGCAGCAGGCAGCAAGGCGACACGGGGCCGCAGCTGTTCCACTGCCCGCAGCAGTCGGGCTGGCAGCAATCGCCGCCGCAGTTAAGCAGGCCACATCCACAGTGTCCGCCGCCGAATCCGGGCAGGACGTTCGTCATGTCGCCTTCGGGGTAATAGCTTCCGGTCGGCGGCACGGGCAAGCCTTCCGGCGACATTGGCGTGCCAACCACCGACGGCAGCGGCTCAGCGTTGCGATTCAAAACCGACTCGCTCGCCGTCATTGCCGGCGCGGGACGCGACAGCGACTTGGGCCGCCGCATCAGCCGTGAGGTGCGCAGTGTTTCTGACGGCGGGCTGCGCAGTGTTTCTGACGGCGGGCTACGCAGTGGACTTTCGACTGGCAGCGCCTCGGCCG
>DASRJB010000738.1:0-10053 GCA_035649715.1 Pirellulaceae bacterium | reverse complement strand
TCCCCCTTCAGCACGTTTTGATGATAGGGGTCGTACCACGCTCCCGGCACAGAGGGATACTCCTCCAGCAGCGGATGTCCCCAGCCATACCGATCCCACTCCGGAAAGCCGATTCGCCAGCGGTCTTCCATGGGCACAAAGTGGCTGCTCGTTTGTGCCTCGCGCGGCACAATGCCCGACGGCCCTGTGTATCCCAGCGGCGGATCGACGGGCCACAGCAGCGGCGGAAAGTATTCATCCTGAGCCGTGAAGCTCGGCAGCGGCACAAAGTCCGGCTGATCTCGATTCAGCGACGGCTCGCGCAGGACTCCTGGCAGAGTCGGGTCGGAAGAAGGGGGCGCTGGTACTGGTTCCTGGCCGTGAAGACCCGCGGCCAGAACCAGCGCAGCAGCAAGCGCCGCTGCGATACGCGGGCCAAGTCGTCGTTCTCCCCCCAGCAACATCACGGCGATTCTCAACGCACCTGCCGCCGCACGCGCGCAATGCGGCTCTGGCAAGCTGTATCGATCAGATCGACTTTGCCGCAGGAAGCGGTGGAGCCAAATGTCCCGATTTTTCCGGCCGATGCGTGATGGTGGGCCACCAGCGACCGGCAATTCGCTGGCGACCGCTAGCGAGCTTGCCTAGACTGGAAACTCCACCAGCCAAGTGTGCATTGTGAGCGCCGTTTACCGCCCAGGCCTGCGTCGGCGAAAACTTCTGCCCCGACCAGCGCGGCGACTGTCGGCCGAGCGGCTGGAGCCGCGGCATCTGCTGGCGGCCGACGCGCCATCGCTGACAGCGGACGAATTCGCGAGCTTCGCGCCGCACCACAACTCCACAAGTCCCTGCGACGTGGATGCTAGCGGCGAACTCTCGCCGCTCGACGCGCTGCTCGTCATCAATCACCTGAATCAGACGAATCCAGCGCCGGCCGATTTCTATGCCGATGTCAACGCCGACGGGGCAATCACGCCGGCCGATGCCGATTGGGTCCTGGCGGCACTGGGAGCATCGCTGTCGGCGAGAGCGGAGCCCGCCGCCATCCTGCCGCTGGATGATGAGGCGGAGGCCGAACCGCCGCTGCCCATCGTGCCGCCTCCGCCGCCGATTCCACCCGGCGACGCCGGCTTGAACTACATCACGGCCGCCGAGGTCGAAACGCTGCTGGCGCGTGCGGCCGGCGCGACGAGCACGCAGGACGCGATCATCGCGATCGTCGATCGCGGCGGCCGAATTCTGGGCGTGCGGATGGAGCAAGGCGTCCTTGACGCCATCCCCGATCTGCTGACGCGGGTCTTTGCCATCGACGGCGCCGTTGCCAAGGCCCGCACGGCGGCCTTCTTCGCGAACAACCAGGCCCCGCTGACCTCGCGGACGATCCGCAACCTCAGCCAATCGACGATCACCGAGCGCGAGGTCGAATCGAATCCGACGGTGCCCGTGCCGGGCGATCCGGGACAGAATCCGTTCTTCAATCCGAACCCAATCTCACGCACGTTCGGCCCCGGCGTCGTCGCGCCGATCGGTGTCGGCGGTCACTTTCCCGCGGACATCGCCCACACGCCGCCCGTGGACCTGTTCCGGATCGAATTGCAGAGCCGCGACGGCCTGACGCTTCCCGGTCTGGACGGCATCAAGGGCACGCTCGACGACATCGATCTGGACAACCGCTTTAACATTCCCGACGCGTTCCTCGCGCCGGGCGTCGAGATCCCCGCGCCGGAATCGTACGGCGTGCAGAGCGACCTTGTGCCGCACGCCATCGGCCGTGGCCTGGCCACTCTGCCCGGCGGCATTCCGCTCTACAAGTCGATCGGCGGGGCGCTCACGCTCGTCGGCGGCATCGGCGTATTCTTTCCCGGCCCCGACGGCTACGCCACGCATGAGCAAGGCTTCGTTCCAAACATCAAGCAGACGTCGGCGCAGCGGCTCAACGCACCCAAAGCCCTTGAAGCCGAATACGTCGCCATCGCAGCCGCCGGCGGTGTGACCGGCGTGCGGCCGATCGGCGCGATTGGCGGCCTGTCGCCGCCTGTCGGTTACGTGCTGCCCTTCGGGCGCATCGATCTGGTCGGCATTCAGCTCGAAGTGTTCGGCCCCAACCCGACTCGCAAGGTCAAAACGCCCGGCATCGACACCGTGATCCGGCGCGGCCAGGCGCTGGGCGTCGGCTCCACGACCACGGGTGAGAATCGGCAGATCGATTCGATGGGCAATCTCGCACAGGATGGTAAGCCGCTGGCCGAGGGTTGGCTGGTGCTGCCGCACGATTCTCCGCTGGTGGGGCCGAACCAGATCAAGCAGGCCGATGTGGAGGCCATCGTCACTAACGCGATCACGGGGGCCAACCAGATCCGGGCGGCGATCCGCCTGAACGTGACGAAGAGTCCGCCGACGCCCGGCGTGCCGACCAAGATGGTGATCGCGGTCGCCGATACGGCGGGCAACGTGCTGGGCCTCTATCGCATGCCCGACGCGACGTTCTTCTCGATTGACGTGGCGATTGCCAAAGCCCGCAACACGGCCTACTACGCCGACCCCGCGGCCTTGCAGACCGTGGACATGGCCGATGACGATCTGCTCATCGCCCGCGGTGCGACGACGGTCGCGCAGCTGCGAAAACTGAAATACCGCAACGACAACGGCGTACTGGGGTTTCCCGATCTGTATAGAGGCAGCAAGAACGCGGCCCGCTATTCGCCCCTGACCGGACTGGCCTTCACCAACCGCACGTTCCGCTTCCTGGCTGAGCCGCGCTATCCCGCCGGAGTCGATGGTTCGCTGCCGCCGGTGTTCTCGATCCTCACCGATCCGGGCATCAACCGCAAAACGGCCGAGAACGCGAGCCAGGCCAATCCCACGCCGGCCTCGTGGTTCATCAGCGTGATGGGTTTTGACGCCTTCCACGCCAGCCGCAACTTCCACGACCCCAGTGACCTGGCGAATCAGAACGGCATCGTGTTCTTCCCGGGCAGCACGCCGCTGTATGTCAGCTCGGGCTTGGCCGGCGGCCTCGGCGTGAGCGGCGACGGCGTCGATCAGGACGACGTGGTCACGTCTTACGCCCAGTACAGCTACGCTCCGCCGCAACACCTGCGGGCCGACATGACGTTCTATCGCAACGTTCGCCTGCCTTTCCAAAAGTTCAACCGCAACCCCAAGCTCTAAGTCATGCGCAGGATGCGCTATCGCCCGCGGCTGTGCTTTGGCATTGCCGTGATTGTGATCTCGATGATGCCAGCGCTCCGGCTGCGTGCCGACGAAGTGCCGCCCCTGACAAATGAGGAGCTGGGCACGCAGCAACAGCAGGCCCTGCTGCTGGCGCTGGCCGGCGATCCGTACGGCCACCGCGCCGCGGACCACTGCCGGGCGGGCTGGCCCATGCTCATCCGCCATCACGCGATCCCTTCCAACACGCGCCACTACGGCGGCTACTGGATCGGCGGCGGCGTGCCACTCTTTGGCGACAGCCCGAGTCTCGTCGAAGGCACGTTCGGCTGGGACTATTTTGGGGCCATGAACAAGTGGATCGATCTCAGCTGGTCGCACGGCCGCCGCTATCAGGGCGGTGGGGGCGCCTACCGGACCGATGGGCCGAAGCTGCCCAAATAGCTGCGGCCGCCAGCCCCGCGACGGCGAAGTGGTATAATTGTCTGTTGTCCACAGCCGCAGGGCGTGATAGAAGTGAGGCAGTCGAGGACTCGATGTTGCGGACTGCACTATGCCTGATGCTCGCGGTGACGCAGGTAGCGGCCGGTCCGCTCTATGTCTGCACGTCGGCGGATGGCGCCGTCTCGATTGATGGCGGGCGTGCGGCGTGCACCGCCTGCCAGCCGGCGCGTCATGAGCACCGCGGCTGTTGCAAGCGTGAATCGGCAAAACAGTGCGATTCTGACGCTGCCAGCCCCCTGCCTTGCGATTGCCGGCATGAGGCGCTGAGCTGGGAAAGTCAGCAGGTGCGACGCAGCCAGCCAACGCCCAGCGGCCAATTGCTAGTCGTCCGGCTCCTGCCGGTTTCCGTGGCGATGGAATTGGCGGGCCCGTCTTCGGTCGAAGCGCGGCCCGTAGCGGACTCTCATGAACCGCTGGCCGATCTGGCGTCGGTCTGTCTGCGCTGCTAACGCAATCGCGTTGCAGCCTCTCGTGTGTGGCACTGGCGCAAGTTGCGCATTCGCCGCTGGTTGGCGGCCAATCGAAGAAATCCCTGTTGCATTCGGCAGCTAGCGGCGCTTCGCAATGGATAGCGCCCAGAAGTGGCCGACACTAATAGAACCAGCCGTCTGCGGAGAAATCCCATGCGTGCCAATTTGGGTGTCGTCTGCGCACTGGCGGTAGCGGGTGCGGTACCCGCCATTGCCGCCGATCCGGTCAAGGCCAACGAGCAAATCCTCGCGCTGGCCAAGGAGCGACTGGCCATCGTTACGCAGCTTCACGAAATGACGCTGGCGGGCTATCGAGTGGGAACCACGAGCCTGAGTGAAGTTTTGGAGGCCAGGCAGTCGTTGGCGAGCGCCAAACTGGACCTCTGCCAGAGCAAGGAGGAGCGGGTCAAAGTCTTTGAGGAGATGGTCCAGATTGCCGAGCAGACGATCGACTTGACCGAGCGCCTCGCGCGGGCTGGGGAAACTCCCCAGTACAAAGTCCTGCAAGCCAAGGCGCACTTCCTGCAAGCCCGCATCAACCTGGAGCGAGAGAAAGTGGCGCCCTGAACGATCGGGCCCGCCGCTGAAATTACCAATTCGACAACAGCCCATTTCATAACGACCGTCATGGCAACCATCACTACCCCCACTACTCCGCCGATCGCCGCCGCACAGGGTTGGCTCGCCTGGATCACCCGCGCACTGCCGAATGCCCTCGTGCTGTGCCTCCTGGCGGCGATTTTTGCGATCGGCCACCGCTATCACTGGAAACTGCCCAAGCTTTCGGCGCTGCTCGCAGGGGCGCCCGCGGCTGCCGACGATTGGTGCGACGAGCACCTGGTGCCGGAGAGCATCTGCCTGGAGTGCCGCGTCGATCCGAAGGCCCAGGCCAAGCCAATCGACTGGTGCGCGAAGCACGGCGTGGCGGAGTGCGTGATCTGCCACCCCGAGCGGGCTCAGACCAAGACCGCGCCGCAATTGCCGGCCTACGACACGGCGGCGGCGATCGGCGTGCGGCCGCGAGCCGCGAACAACAGCCTCAGCACGCTGCACACGAAGGTCGTGCAATTCGCCTCGCCGGAAGCCGTCGATAAGGCGGGCGTCGCCGTCGATGTCGTCGGCACGGCTGCCATGCGTGAAGAGATCGCAGCCAATGGCGAGGTCGTGTTCGATCCGACCCGCGTGGCGCACCTCTCGCCGCGCGTCGCCGGCACGGTCTGGCAGGTCTACAAACAGCTGGGCCAAGAGGTGCACGCCGGCGAGTTGCTGGCGCTGATTGACGCCGCAGCCGTGGGTCAGTCTAAGGCCGAGCTGCTCCAAGCGGCAGCGACGCTCAAGGCCCGGCAGGCCAACGTCGATCGGCTCCGCGGGATCAAGGACGTCGTCGCGAACAAGGCGCTCGTCGAAGCCGAATCGGCCCTCCGCGAAGCGGAGATCAAGGTCGTTTCGGCCGGGCAGAGCCTCGTCAACCTCGGCTTCCAGGTGCCCGCGAAGCTGCACGGCGGCGACGCCGAATCGCTGGCCGACGAAATCCGCTATCTGGGCATTCCCGAGGAAATGATCGCGACCGTCAAGGAGCAGACCCAGACTGCCAACCTGTTTCCGCTCGTCGCGCCGATCGGTGGCGTGGTCGTTGTTGCCGAGATCGTCCGCGGCGAATTTGTCAGCACGACGACGCCCGCCTTCGTCGTCGCCGATCCGCAAAAACTGTGGCTCAACTTGAGCGTGCGGCAGGAAGACGCGCCGCTGGTGCAGCTCGGCCAGCGGGTGCAATTCGAAACCGAGAATCAGCCGCGGGCGGCCGAAGGGAAAATCGACTGGATCAGCCCGACGATCGACCACAAGAGCCGCACGCTGCCGATCCGCGTGTCGCTCGACAACGCCGCGGGCCAGCTGCGGGACAACACGTTTGGCGTGGGGCGGATCATCCTCCGCGAGGAGTCGCAGTCGATCGTCGTGCCCAAGAGTGCGGTGCAGTCGGCGGGCGACGTGCAGCTGGTGTTTGTCCGCGACAAGCGCTATTTCGAGAAGGACGCGCCCAAGTTCTTCCACGTGCGGCAGGTCCGCGTGGGGGCCAAGAGCGACAAGCAAGTGGAGCTGCTGGCCGGCGTGCTGCCCGGCGAGGTCGTCGCCACGACCGGCAGCAACGTGCTGGTCTCGCAGCTGCTGCGGAGCCAGCTCGGCGCCGGTTGCGGCTGCCACGACGGGCACTCGCATTAGGTTGCCTCGTGCCCAAGCTCCGCTTGGGCACGCCAGGTCGGAAGCTCCGCTTCCCGGTTGCGAAGCAGAGCATCGCGACGTGTGGTCCCAAGCGGAGCTTGGGACCAAGGGAGCTAGAACCGAGTAAGTGCGAATATGCTCAACTGGATCATCGACATCTCGCTGCGGTTTCGCTGGCTGGTGATCCTGGTGTTCCTGGGCGCCGCAGGGATTGGTGCGGCCGCGCTCACGCAGATCGACATCGACGCCTTCCCCGACACCACGCCGGTGCAGGTGCAGATCAACACCGTCGCGCCGGCCCTCGCTCCCGAGGAGGTCGAGCGGCAGATCACGATCCCCGTCGAGCAGGCGATTAGCGGCCTGCCGCGGCTGACGCAGATGCGGTCGCTCTCGAAATTCGGTCTGTCGCAGGTCGTGGTGGTTTTCGAAGACGGCACCGACATCTACTTCGCCCGGGCCCGCGTGAGCGAGCAGCTGGCGGCGGTCGAGCTGCCGGCCGAGATCGCCGCGCCCGAAATGGGTCCCGTCGCCACGGGCCTGGGCGAAGTCTTCTACTACATCGTCACCGGGCAGGGCACCGACGCCACCGACTTGCGGACAATCCACGACTGGGTCATCCGCCCGCCGCTCAAGACGGTCCGCGGCACGGCGGAAGTCAACAGCTGGGGCGGCTACGAAAAACAATTTCAAATACGCCTCGACCCACAAAGGCTGATCAAGCACGACCTGACGTTCGACGAAGTGCTGGCGGCGGTCAGCCAGAACAACCTCAGCGTCGGCGGCGGCAACATTCAGCAGCACGGCGGCATGCTCCTCGTGCAGGGCCTGGGCCGCACGGCGACGATCGACGAAATCCGGCAGATCGTCGTCGTCTCGCACGACGGCGTGAGCGTCCGCCTCGCCGAGCTGGGCGACGTCGTCATCGGCCACGAAATCCGCCGCGGGGCGGTCACCGCCAACGGCCAGGGGGAAGTCGTCCTCGGCCAGGGCTTCATGCGGATCGGCGAAAACACGCACAAAGTCACCTGGGCCCTTAAGGAGAAGCTCAAATCGCTCAGCGCGAACCTGCCGGCCAACGTGCAAGTGCGGCCGGTCTATGACCGCACCGAATTGGTCGGCTTTGTCATCGACACGGTCCGCAACAACCTGTTCGAGGGCGGCCTGCTGGTCGTCGCGGTGCTGTTCGCGTTCCTCGGCAACCTGCGGGCCGCGGCGATCGTGGCCCTGGCGATTCCGCTCTCGCTGCTGTTTGCCTTCGCGGGCATGTGGCGGTTCGGCATTGCGGCCAGCCTGCTCAGCCTCGGCGCGATCGACTTCGGCATGGTCGTCGATAGCTCGGTGGTGATGATCGAGAACTGCGTGCGGCACCTCGCTCACGCGGGCGACATCAGCAAAAAGACCCGCCTGCAAATCATCCGCGACGCCGCGGTCGAAGTCCGCCGCCCGACGCTCTTCGGCGAATTGATCATCATGATCGTCTACCTGCCGATCCTCACACTTACCGGCATCGAAGGGAAACTCTTTCGCCCGATGGCCCTGACGGTGATCTTCGCCCTCGCCGGCTCGATGGTAATCTCGCTGACGCTGATGCCCGTGCTGGCCAGCTTCCTGCTGCCCAAAAAGATCGCCGAGCGCGAGCCGCTGCTGATGCGCGTGGCCCACGCGATCCACAACCCGATTCTCCGCTTCGCCATGCACCACAAGCTGGCGGTGCTCGGACTGGCGGCGAGCGTCCTGATCGTGGCGTTCGGCATGATTGCCCCGCACCTGGGCTCGGAGTTCGTGCCCAAGCTCTCTGAAGGCGCGATCGTGATCGGCGTCGTCCGCCTGGCGGGCACCAGCCTCGACGAATCGATTCGCTACAACACGCAGATGGAGCAGGCGATCCTCCGCGAGTTCCCGGACGAGGTCCAGCACGTCTGGAGCCAGACCGGCTCGGCCGAAGTCGCCACCGACCCGATGGGCGTCGAGCTGACCGACATCTTCCTCGCCCTCCGCCCGCGCGAGCGCTGGAAGAAAGCCAAAAACCAGGCGGAGCTCACCGAGCAACTTAACCTCCTCCTCCGCGACCTGCCGGGCCAGCGGCTCTCGTTCCTGCAGCCGATCGAGCACCGCATGAGCGAAATGGTCTCGGGCGTGCGGGCCGACCTGGGCGTCAAGCTGTTTGGCGACGACTTCACCGTGCTGGCCGAGAAGGGCGGCCAGATCCAGCAGGTCTTGAGTTCGATTAAGGGCGCGGCCGACGTGAACACCGAGCAGATCACCGGGCAGCCGGTGCTGCAGATCAAGGTCAACCAGGAGGCTATCGCCCGCTACGGCGTTCCGGCCAAGGCGGTGCTCGACGTCGTGCAGTCGCTGGGCAGCAAGCCCGTCGGCGAGGTCGTCGAGGGGCAGATGCGGTTCCCGCTCGTCGTGCGGCTGCCGGAGGAATATCGCACCAGCGCCGACGCCGTCCGCTCGCTGCTCATCGCGACGCCGGCCGGCGAGCGGATTCCGCTCTCGCGGCTGGCCAGCGTGGAGGTCGTCGAAGGGCCCTCGACGATCACCCGCGAATGGGGCCAGCGACGGCTGACGATCAGCGCCAACGTCCGCGGCCGCGACCTGGGCAGCTTCGTCGCCGAGGCCCAGCGGAGGATCGCCCGCGAGGTCGCCCTGCCCGCGCAGGGCCGCTACCGAGTCGAATTCGGCGGCCAGTTCGAGAACCTGATCAGCGCCCGCCAGCGGCTGCTGATCGTCGTGCCCATCGCGCTGCTGTTGATCTTCGTCCTCCTTTATTTCACGTATTTCAACGTCCTCGACGCGCTGCGCGTCTTCACCAGCATTCCGTTCGCCTGGGTCGGCGGCATTTTCGCGCTCTGGCTCCGCGACATGCCGTTCTCGATCTCGGCGGCCGTCGGCTTCATCGCCATGTCGGGCGTGGCCGTGCTCGACGACATGATCCTCGTCTCGTACATCCGCCAGCTCCGCGAGCAGGGCCTGTCGGTGGATGACGCCGTGACCAAGGCCGCCGTCACGCGGCTGCGACCCGTGCTGATGACCACGCTCGTCGCCGCCCTCGGTTTTTTGCCGATGGCGGTGAGCGATGGCGTCGGCGCGGAAGTGCAGCGGCCGCTGGCGACCGTCGTCATCGGCGGCGTGATCGGGGCGATGGTGATGTCGCTCTTGGTGATTCGCGTCCTGTACCTCGTGTTCAACACGGCCGGTGAGTTCTTTGCCGGCCACGGCGAAATCGACACGCCCGTGCGGGCGGAAGTCGCCGAGCCGGAGCTCGTTTCCAGTAACTCCTGACCACGTTTCCTTAGGAGCTTGATATGTTGCGTCTCTCTCGCTTGTTCACCTTGATTGCCATCGCCTACGGCCTCGCGCTTGCCGGCTGCGGCAGTCAGCCCGCGCCGGTTCCGGGAACGCCCGTGGCCGCGGACGGCCACAGCCACGACGGCTGGTGGTGCGCCGAGCACGGCATCCCCGAAGGGGAGTGCGCGCAGTGCAATGCCAAGCTCGCCGCCGAGTTCCAGAAGAACGGCGACTGGTGCGAAAAGCACAACCGGCCCGATTCGCAATGCTTCATTTGCCACCCCGAACACGCCGCCAGGTTCGCTCTCAAATACGAAGCCAAGTACGGCCACCAGCCGCCGAAAACGCCGACGGCAACGCCCTAAGCGAGCGGTGGGCGATATAACGAAAACTGCCGAGCTCGCGGTTCGCTTCG
>DASRJB010000737.1:0-3120 GCA_035649715.1 Pirellulaceae bacterium | reverse complement strand
AGGTTCGCTACCGATTTTGATTTGCAGAATTGGCTAAGGGCACAACTCATGTTTGAAGACGTGCTATCGCGGCTTGGCCTCGGCTCCAAGAGCTTCAGCTCGTACGGCGGCGGCTGGAACGAGGGGACCGGTGGGGACGAGCTGGTCTCGTTGAACCCGGCCACTGGACAGCCCTTGGGGAAGGTCGCGGCCGCGACGGCGCTGGAATACGACCAGGTCGTTGAGACCTCGCGGCAGGCGTTTGCAACCTGGCGGTTGGTGCCGCCGCCGCAGAGGGGAGATATCGTTCGGCGGATCGGCAACGCGCTCCGCGAGTACAAGCGAGATCTGGGACTGCTGGTGACGCTGGAAACCGGCAAGATCAAGAGCGAAGGGCTGGGCGAAGTCCAGGAAATGATCGACATGTGCGACTTCGCCGTCGGCCTGTCGCGGCAGCTTTACGGCCTGACGATTGCCAGCGAACGGGCCAGCCACCGGATGCTGGAGCAGTGGCATCCGCTCGGCCCCGTCGGCTGCATCACGGCCTTTAATTTTCCGGTCGCCGTCTGGGCCTGGAACGCGGCGGTGGCGCTCGTCTGCGGCGATCCGGTCGTCTGGAAGCCGTCCGAGCTGACACCGCTGACCGCGCTCGCGGTGCAGCACATCGTGAATGACGTGCTGGAGCCCGCCGGGCTGGCCGGCGCGCTGAATCTGGTCCTCGGCGGGCGCGAGATCGGCCAGAAGATGGCCGCCGATGTGAGATTGCCGCTGATCTCGGCGACCGGAAGCTGCGGGATGGGCCGCGCGGTCGGCTCGGCGGTGGCCGCACGGATGGGCCGCTCGCTCCTGGAACTGGGCGGCAACAACGCCCTGATCGTGGCGCCCTCGGCCAACCTCGACTTGGCGCTGCGGGCCATTGTGTTCTCGGCCGTCGGTACGGCGGGCCAGCGCTGTACGACGCTCAGGCGGCTGATCCTGCACCATTCCCTCGTCGATAAGCTCCTGCCGCGGCTCGTCGCTGTCTACAAGAGCATTCGGCCGGGCAATCCCTGGGACGATGGCGTGCTGCTGGGACCGCTGATTCGCGAATCGTCGGTGCAGCAATTCGAGCAGGCCGTGAAAACCGCCCAGGCCCAAGGCGGCGAAGTGCTGTGCGGAGGAGAGCGGATCGACCGGCCGGGATTCTATGTTGAGCCGACGATTATACTCGGACGCAAGGACGGTTTGGGGATGGAGATCGTCAAGCAGGAGACGTTCGCACCGATCCTCTATGTCCTTCCCTACGGCGGCGAATTCGACACGTTGGACCACGCGATCTATTTGCACAACAGCGTGCCGCAGGGGCTCTCCAGCGCGATCTTCACCGATCGCTTCCAGGACGCCGAGGCGTTCCTCTCCACCGCGGGCAGCGACTGCGGCATCGCCAACGTGAACATCGGCACCAGCGGCGCGGAGATCGGCGGGGCCTTTGGCGGCGAGAAGGAAACCGGTGGCGGCCGGGAAGCCGGCAGCGACGCCTGGAAGGCCTACATGCGCCGCCAGACTTGCACGCTCAACTTCGGCCAGGACCTGCCGCTGGCCCAGGGCGTAAAATTCGACGTGATTTAGCTGGCATACGGTTTGCGTTGGGAAGGGCTGGGGGTAGGGCTAGGGCGGCGAAAAGAAGCGTGTTTGCCCTTTCCCTAGCCCTACCCACTACCCCTACCCCTGCAATGCCCGCCAGCTTTCGCGAATCGAACCTCTTCGGCACGCCAATCCGCGACCTCAAGCTCGCGATCGAAGGCACGCCGCTCGCGCCGGTGATCGAGGAGTTCCGCGGCGAGCTGCGCGCCAAGGGGCTGACGCGGGTCTCGCCCAAGTTCCACCTCTCGACTGAATGGGGCGTGCCGTTCGGCACCGTGGTGATCGGCATCCCCTTTTACCTGGCTCGGCCGGAGTTGACCGAGCTGCACGGCGAGGAAGTCGGCCACGTGGAAGGCTTCAGCCGGCAGGACATCCTCCGCTATCTGCGTCATGAGATGGGGCATGTCATCAACTACGCCTACAAGCTCTACAACGACGAAGAATGGGTGAAGCTCTTTGGCTCGATCACGCAGCCCTACGTCGAGGACTACCGGCCGAAGCCGTTCAGCCGGCGGTTTGTGCGGCACCTGCCCGGCTGGTACGCGCAAAAGCACCCCGACGAGGACTGGGCCGAGACGTTCGCCGTTTGGATGACCCCCGATCGCGATTGGCAATCCGAATACCCCGCCGGCTCCGGCGCCCACATCAAGCTCGACTACTGCGACCGCGCTCTGGCCCGCCTGCGCGAGCAGGAGCCATTGGTCACGGCGACCGAACTCGACCAGGACGTCGGGGAGTTGACTTTTTCGCTCTCGGATTACTACCGGGACCAGCCGGGCGACGGCGAGCCGTCGCCGGGACTGGACGGCGACTTGCGGGCGATTTTCGACGACCTGGCCGAGGCGGCTGCGCGTAACCCGTCGGGCGAGACCCGCAGCGCCAGCGGCCTGATCCGCAGCCTGGAACGGCAGCTGGCCGCCGACGTCTTCCGCTGGACCGGCCATTTCCCGGAAAAGACCCGCCGGCTGATGCGGCATCTGGCGGAGCGGGCCGCGGCCCTGGAGCAGGTCTATCCCGCGTCGGCCGAGACCGAAGCCATCATCGGCGTGACGATCCTGGTTACGTCGCTGGCGATGAACCACGTCCATCGCGGCAGCTATTTCCCGGAAACGCAGCCTCCTGCCGACCGCTCTGGTCGTTAGCGGGCCAGCCTGGTCACACGGCCGTCGCCCGGGCCGTCGGCCGCTTGCGCTTCTGTCGCCTGGCCACCGAGCGGCGCTTCCAGCGCTCGATCGCCAGGTCGGCGATCCGGCCGATCAGCTCGTTGCAGGTCATCCCGTGCGCCTCGGCCGCCATGACGAACTCCCCCTCCTGTTCCAGATAGCAGCTGGCGTTGACTTCGATGACGTAGATTTCGCCGCTCTCGGTGAGCCGCAAGTCGATGCGGCCGTAATCGCGGACGCGGAGGGCACGATAGGCGTCGAGTGCGACCCGCTGCAGCCGCGCCGTGAGCTCCGGCTCGAGGTCGGCAACGACGGGTCGCGTGCCGTGATAGCGGGCGCTGGTCTCGTCGAACTT
>DASRJB010000736.1:0-2156 GCA_035649715.1 Pirellulaceae bacterium | reverse complement strand
GAAGAGTATCCACCACGGAATAGATGAACGGCGACAGGGTGGGAAAGCCAACGCGCACACACCACCAATCCAGCCTCCAGGCCACGATCAGTAAGAGCGTGCAAACCACGGACCATAGGACGCGCTGCGACCAGCCGCGCGACCAGGTGCGAGCCAGCGCGATGTTTGCCACAACGGCACCTGCCAATAGCGCGGCCGTCCAATACGCGCGGGCAACGAACTGCCGCGTCAGTTCGGTGTGCAGGTTCGCCGGATAGAACGGCTTGCCAGCCCAGCGGGTTGGCATCGCCAGTTCCACGCCCTGAATGGCGGTGTGAACGAGCGCAATTAGGAGCATCCCCTCCTCCAACAGGACCAATAGCCAATAGGCGCCCAGCAGCAAAGCTGTGGCGTTCAAAAGCAGCGCCATCCAGCGCCGCCAACCTTGCGCAGGGACCGTCTCGCGGAGTTGGAAGTAGCCGCAGATCACAGCCAGATAGAACGCCGTGTCTGTCAGGTCACCCGTGCCCCAAAATGTGTCGCCATTGAAGTCCTGAAAGGCCCACCAGTTGTGCCGCGCAGCTGCCTGCATAACGCCAGTGAAGACCATCAGCACTGCGACGGCCAGCGGCCAGATGGCATCGATGAAGGAGATGGTTGAATCGCCGCGGCGGAGAGACCACGTTCGCCAGGACTTTTGCACCAGGCCGACGACGAAGCAGCCGCCGAAAATGGCCAGAAGGAAATCGTGCCAACGGTCGCTGCCGTCCACGCGGGCGTAGGCCAGGCCGAGGGCCAGGCCGGCCAGCAGCAGGAAGAGTTCGCCGAGCGTGAACCGAATCGAGCGCCAGCCGCGCTTCGGAGGATCGTCAGGGCTGGACATGTTGTCACAAGAAAGTCAGCCGCGGGTCGTCGCCGTTAGGGCGATCTTAGCCGCGACGGCCGGCGGCGGCACGCCCGGCTGCATCGGAATGAGCGTGCATTCGCTCAGCGACCGGAACCAGGTCTCCTGCCGGCGGGCGAACTGCCGCGTGCGGGCCTTCACGCGGGCGACGCAGTCCTCGTAGGGTGTGTCGAGGCTGCCGCAGCCGATGACACACGCGGGAGCGGGTTCGCCTGGCGGCACGCCGCGTGGGTCTGCGGCCGCGTCGGCCTTGACCCACCCTACGCCCTCCAAATGCTCGATCACTTCCTGATAACCGACCGCTTGCACGGCCGTGCGGCTGAGCGTGCCGTAGCGGGTGACCAGGCCGCGAACTTCTTCCACGAGGCCGGCGGCGAACATCTGATCCACGCGGGCGTCAATCCGGCGGTGCAGTTCGTCGCGCGGCCAGGCCAGCACGAACACCTTGACGGCGGAAGCCGGGCGGCCTTCGTCGAACTGCGTCTGGAGGTGGCTGAGCCGCTGGCCGGTCAGCTTGAAGACTTCCAGGCCGCGGATAATCCGTCGCTTGTCGTTCGGGTGCAGCTTCGCCGCCAGCAGCGGGTCGATGACTTGCAGCCGCTGGTGCAGGGCTTCCAGCGGCAGCGTTTCCAGTTCTTTTTCGATCGTCTTCCGAAAATCCCAATCGGCGGGCGGGCCTTGAAAGACGCCGCGGAGCAGCGACTTCAAGTAGAGCGGCGTGCCGCCGACGAAGAGAACTTCCTTGCCGCGGCTGCGAATCTCGGCGATCGCGGCGTGGGCGACGTCGATGTACTGGCTGAGGCTGAACTCCTCGGTCGGCGGAACGAGGTCGAGCAGGTGATGCGGCACCGCGGCCCGGTCTTCCGGCGCAGGCTTGGCCGTGCCGATATCGAGTCCCTGATAGAGGGCCATCGAGTCGAGCGAGATGATTTCGGCATTCAGCCGCAGGGCCAGCTCGTCTCCCACCTTCGTCTTGCCTGCCGCGGTCGGCCCGGTCAGATACCAGCAGTCGAGTGCGGGAGGGACGGGGGCGGGGTGAAGGTCGTCGGGCATTGATACAGGGCAGGGAAAACCACGAATAGGACAATAGGCATTTTGGACTGCGGACCTCAACGGTACGGGGAATCGAAAGCGTTCCCAAAGCGTTCGGTCCGCCGCGAATTCACTGCCTGATTCGTGTCATTCGTGCGATTCGTGGTTGCCTTCCCTGACTAACGCTGCACGTCGGCCAATCCCGGCAGCGACTCTTGGAGCTTGCTGACGCCGTCGCCGG
>DASRJB010000735.1:0-12940 GCA_035649715.1 Pirellulaceae bacterium | reverse complement strand
GGCCAGCGCCAGCGCAAACAGGCCGATCGCCCCGCACCGCAGGGCGAGCAGCAGCCAATGTCGCAGCTGCAATCGCCGCTGGTTCGCGATCCGCCGCTGCTGGATGAATCGCAGGGCCGGAAAGATGAACTGCTTGGGCCGCTGCCGCATGATCAGGTGCAGCACGACCGGGATGGCGACCAGCAGCCCCCCCGCCAGCAGCGACAGATTGATGAACGCCATGAACCTCTTCCCGTGCCCGAGCTTCCATGATAGCCCGCCGCGGCCCGCGGCGTGCGGCCAACAAAGGCGGCCGCCGAACGAATAGACAGCCGGCGGCTGGCCCGCCCGTGGGTCTGGCGAGCCCGCTAAGGGGCGGCGTGTGAAGACTTTGCGGCGAGGATTTTTTCTCGTCTCGGCAGGGCCTATAATTGCCGGGAACGAGGATTCGCTTGGTTGTCAAAACCGAGCGCCAGCTACGGAGAGGTGCTGAATGCGTCGCGTTGTGAGACATCTTGACATTCGTGCCGACGTAGCCGGCCTCGACCTCGCGCGGCGGCACCCGGCGCGGACCGTACGGCGGCTGGCGTGGCTGGCCTTGGCAGGCTGGCTGCTGGGGCATTTCCTTGCGCCGAGCAAGCCTGCGGCTGAATTGTTGGCCCAGGACGCCGCTGAGAAAGCCAAGGCCGACGGCGCCGCGGGCGAGGCGGTCGCCTATCGCTTCGACGTGCCGCTGCCGATCACCGGCAAGGGAGTTTCGCGCCGGGTGGAGCAGGCGCTCCGCAAGCTCCCCAAGGGGGCGCAGCGGCCGCTCTTCATCTTCGAGTTCCGCCCCGCCAGCGGCACCGCGGGCGAAGGGAGCGGCTTCGGCGACGCGCTCGACCTGGCGCGGTTTCTCTCGGGCGACCAGCTGAGCGGCGTGCGAACCGTGGCCTGGGTGCCGCGGACGATCAAGGGGCACGCGGTGCTGCCGGTGCTGGCCTGCGAGCAGATCATCATGGGCAAGCAGGCCGAGCTGGGCGCGGCGGGCCTGAACGAAAAGACGATCGACCCGACGGTGCGGCGGGCCTATTCCGAGATTGCCGAGCGGCGGCGGACCGTGCCCACGGCCATCGCCCTGGGCCTGCTCGATAAGGACCTGAGCGTCTTCAAGGTGACGACGCTCGAGGGTGTGCGCTACGAAACGGCTGAAGAGCTGGCTAAGCTTCGCCAACAAGGCGCCGTGAGCAAGGAAGAGACGGTGTTCCAGGCCGGCGACCAGCATCTGCTGACGGGCAACGATATGCGGTTCGCCTTTGGGTTTGCCAGCCACCTGGCCGAGGACCGGCGGTCGCTGGCGACGGCCCTGCAATTGCCGCTGGCCGCCCTGCAGCAGGATTTGACGCCCGAAGAGGGCTGGAAGCCGATCCACCTGACTTTGAGCGGCCCGATCCATCAGCAGGCGGTGAACTGGATCGTGCGGTCGATCGACGATCATCAGCGGCGCGGCGATTTCAACCTGCTGGTGCTGTCGATCGACAGCGGCGGCGGCGACCTGGGTGAGAGCCAGCGGCTGGCCGCGGACCTGGCCAACCTGGACCAGTCGATCCACACGGTCGCGTTCGTCGAGCGACAGGCCCGCGGCGACGCAGCCCTGATCGCGCTGGCCTGCGACGAGTTGATCGTCCATCCCAATGCCACGATCGGCGGCGCTGGTGAGATTTCGCCCGACAGCCGCGAGCTGGCCGCCGCACGCGGAGGCATCGCCGAAACGTTCAGCCGCGTCGGTCGCGATTGGTCGCTGCCGGCGGCCCTGGTCGATCCGGGTCTGCGGGTCCACAAATACACGCATCCGCTGGGCGGGGAGCCGCGCTACCTGTGCGCGGAAGAAGCCCAGTCGCTGCCCGACGCCGCGCAGTGGCAGCGCGAGGAGCGGGCGCTGGATACCAGCGACGGGCTGTCGGGCGACAAGCTGGAAGAGCTGGGCCTGGCCCGCGGCACAGCCCGCAACTTCGAGGAATTCAAAGCGCAGTTCCAGCTGGAAGGCGAAATTCAGGAAGTCCGCCCGAACTGGGCCCTGGCGGCCATCGAGTGGCTCTCCGATCCGCGGATCGCCTGGATTCTGCTGTTCGTCGGCTGGTTCGCGCTGATGTTCGAGCTCTCCACGCCGGGCGTCGGCATGCCGGGCTTCGTCGCGGTCGTCTGCTTCCTGCTCTATTTCTGGTCGCAGTTTCTGCACGGCACGGCCGGCATGCTGGAGATTCTGCTCTTCGTCGGCGGGCTGATTTGCCTGTCGGTGGAGATTTTCGTGATGCCTGGCACGGGCGTGTTCGGCGTGGGCGGCGGCTTGATGGTTGCCGTTTCCATCATTCTGGCCAGCCAGACGTTCGTCGTCCCGACCAATGCCTATCAGATGCGGCAGTTCCCGGTCTCGCTGCTGATGGTGGCAGCCGGCATGGCGGGCGGCGTGGCTTCGATCTACGTCATCCGCCGCTTCCTGCCCGACACGCCGTATCTGAACCGCATGCTGCTTGCGCCTCCGCGGGCGGAGGAGCGCGAAGCGATCAGCCGCCGCGAGTCGCTGGTCGCCTGGGATCACCTGTCCGGCAAGCGCGGGATCACGATGACGCCGCTGGTTCCCGCGGGCAAGGTCCAGTTCGGCGACGAGCTGGTCGATTGCGTCAGCAACGGCGAGCTCGTGGCCAAGGGGACGCCCGTCGTGGTCGAGGAAGTCGCCGGGAACCGGGTGGTCGTCCGACGCGTCACGTGAGAAACAAATTCCAAGAACCGCAGAACCAAAGAACCGAAGCCTGCAGCGCAAGCGAAGCATAAAGGGTTGACATAGAATTGCTTGTTTGGAATTCTGGTTCTTCGGTTCTTTGGTTCTTGGAATTTTCCCGATGGATCTTGCAACTTGGGCCGTCCTGCTGCTGGTGCTGGGTATGATCCTGCTGGTCCTGGAATTCTTCATTCCATCCGGCGGGGCGCTGGCGGTGCTCTGCGCCCTGTCGTTTTTGGGGGCGATCGTGCTGGGCTTCGCTGCCGGCCGCTGGACCGGGGCCTTCATACTCCTCACGGAGGTGGTCGTCGTGCCCGCGGCCCTCGCGGCGGCGGTGCGCTGGTGGCCCGACACGCCGATCGGCCGGATGATCCTCATCCAGCGGCCCAAGTCGTCGGATGAAGTGCTGCCTCAGACGCTGGCCTATCGCGGGCTCAAGGACCTCGTCGGCCGCCGCGGCCAGGCCAAGGGACTGATGCTGCCCAGCGGCCTGGTCGTCATCGACGGCAAGAGCTACGACGCCGTCAGCGACGGCATGGCGATCGAAGCCGGGCAGCCGATCATCGTGGTCAACGTCTCCACGCAGCGCCTGGTCGTCCGCCCCGACACCACGATCCAGGCTGAATTGGCGGGCAGCGAGCCCGCGGAAGCGGCCGCGGCTTCTCCCGACCCCTCCCAGCCGCTGGTCGCCGACATTCCCGATCCGTTCGCGGAGTAACGCAACCGGTGGCGGCCGCTTCAGGCCGGCTGCGTCGGCTAGGCAAACAAATCCAGCTGCCGCGGCTGCGATTCCGAGCTCTGGGCGATCTGGCTCAGGCCGTACCTGGCGAGGACCTGCGGCAGAATGGCCGCGATCGGCCGCGGCTGGCGCCCGGTGGCAGCCACGCCGGTCTTGGCAGCGATTTCTTCGGCCGACAGCCGCACGACGGTCGTCGCCGGCGGGCCGGATGGCAGGGTGGCAGAGACGGCGTGCATGTTTCAGACTCCTTTCGCGTAAACTCCCCTTTCGCTTTCAATAGTGTAATCATTATCCTAAAATGTACACAAGTCAATACCGGCAAACCAGGGACGCACTGGCCGGCTGGCAGTTATGTACTTTGGTACGGTATTTGCAATATAGTTCTCTTTGGCGCGGGAGACCGCCATTTTGGCCAAGCGGCTTTCCCGGTGGCCTGGGGCGAGCCGACGTGTAGCGGCGGAGAATTTTCCGCTGCTGGATGAAGGTGGTCGGCGAGGGTCTGAGCGGCGAGGGTAAGGATAATTCCCGCAAGGGTTCTCTAGTGCTTCAAACCGCAATGCAAAACGCCAGCGGCCGGGCGATCGCAAACACAAGCCGCACAACAAGTTGTGCCGAAGAATGCAGATGAATTCCGAAGTTCACGGCACGTTGCCGCGGGGAATTATCCTTACCCCTTTTCGAATGCCATCTGCCGCCTGCGATTTGCGGCTAATGGCGGCGACCGGGCTGGCCGGCGACGAGAACCTGGATTCCTTGCCAGCTGCCCCGATTGTCCGATAGGCTCAGCCGACAGGACTACACTTCGCCGAAAAAACTGGTTGATCCATGTCCGTCACCTCGATTGCCATTCATGGCGCGGCCGGCCGCATGGGCCGCCGCCTGGTTGCCCTGGCCAGCACCGATCCGCAGCTGCGGGTCGCGGCCGCCGTCGATTCGCCCACCCATCCGGAGCTCGGCCGCGACGCCGGCTCGCTGGCCGGAGTGAAGGAACTGGGCGTGCTGCTGGCGGGCAGCCTGCCCGCCGACGCGCCCGACGCCGTGATCGATTTCTCCGTTCCGGCGGCGGCCGAGGCGGTCACCGCCGCCTGCATCAGCCGGCAGATTCCGCTGGTGATGGCCACGACCGGGCTGACCGAGGCCCACATGGAGCGGCTCCGCGAGGCGGCCCGGGCGATTCCCGTCGTCTGGTCGCCGAGCATGAGCATGACGGTCAACCTGGCGATGAAGCTCGTCGAGCGGGCGGGGCTGGCGCTGAAGGGCGTCAGCGGCGGCGTGGACGTCGAGATCATCGAGCGGCACCACCGGATGAAGGAGGACTCGCCCAGCGGCACGGCCCTCAAGTTCGGCGAGCTGATCGCGGCGGCGATGGGCCAGACGATCCACCGCCACGGCCGCCAGGGCCAGATCGGCAAGCGGCCCCCGGGCGAGATCGGCTATCACGCCGTCCGCACGGGCGACAACCCGGGCGAGCACACGATCATCTTCGGCCTCTTGGGCGAGACGCTGGAGTTCACGGTCAAGGCCAGCAGCCGCGACTGCTACGCCCAAGGCGCCCTGGCCGCTGCGAAGTTTGTCGCCGGCCGCGGGCCGGGGATGTATTCGATGTACGATGTCCTGGGGCTTTGAAATTCCAAGAACCGAAGAACCAAAGGAAGAGTGCAGCATTTTGGTTCTTTGGTTCTTTGGTTCTTCGGTTCTTCGGTTCTTTGGTTCTTGGGATTTGTTCCCGTATGGCGAAGTGCGAAGAAGGCTACCTGTGCTCGGTCTGCGGCGGCGACGTGGAGCAGATCTACGAGAGCGACCTGTATCTGCGGTACGTGATCGGCCAGGTCGATCCGGAGACGCTGCACACCACGCGGGAGCGCCACATCCGCTGCAATCCCACGCTGGCCCAGTTCATCGTCGATCCCGATTTTCCGCCGGTCGCCGTGGAGGGCCCCTTCGACAAGCAGACGCTCGACGCGGCCCACGTCCGCGAGCAGGAGCGGCTCGTGACTCGCGGCTGGCGGCGGCTCAAGGAGCTCGCGCACCTGGAAGGCGTCTCGCTGCTCGACTATCCACTGCCGGAAGTGCGCGAAAAGATGCGGAGCGCGTGAAGCATGCCGCGCTGGCACTCGATTCTGTTGATCGTGTCGGGCGGCCTGCTGGCCTGGCTGCTGATGCAGGCGGTGCACGAGCTCGGACACGTCGCGGCGGCCTGGTGGACGGGCGGGAAGGTCGTGCAGGTCGTCCTGCATCCGCTGGCAATCTCGCGGACCGACGTGGACCCGAATCCGCAGCCGCTGATCGTCGCTTGGAGCGGGCCGCTGGTGGGTTCGGTCCTTCCGCTGGCTATCTGGGGGCTGGCCGCGTTGCTGCGGCTGCGCCTGGCGTGGCTCGCGCGCTGGTTCGCCGGTTTTTGCCTGCTGGCCAACGGCCTGTATATCGGCGTCGGCTCGTTCGGAGGCATCGGCGACGCGGGCGACATGCTGCGCAGCGGCGCGCCGCCCTGGACGCTGTGGCTATTCGGCACGATCGGCGCGCTTGCGGGATTGGCGCTGTGGAACGGCCAGGGCCGACATTTTGGACTCGGCTCGGCGGCACAGCCGGTCGATCCGCGAGTGGCCTACGGCTGTGCGCTGGCGCTCGCTGCGACGGCGGTGGCGGAGATCCTCGCGTCATGAAGCTCAAGCGGCTGGCCGAAGATTTTCAAGTGGAGGAGCAGGTTTCGCTCGCGCCCAGCGGCGGTCCGCTGGCGATGTATTTGCTGACGAAAGAGTCGCTGGGGACGCTGGAGGCGATCGAGGCGATTCGCCGGCGGTGGAATCTGGACCGCGGCCGGATCGCCTTTGCCGGGCTGAAAGACAAGCACGCTCAAACGCGGCAGTTCGTCACGATCGAGGGCGGTCCGCCGCGGAATCTCTCGGAGGAGAGTTTTCGCCTGGAATACCTGGGGCCAGCGGCGCGGCCGATTCATGCCAGCGACATCCTCTCCAACGCCTTCACCGTCGTGATCCGCGAACTGAGCGAGGCCGAAGCACAGGCGGCGTCGGCGGCGCTTTCAGCGGCGACGCAATTTGGCGTGCCCAATTACTTCGACGACCAGCGGTTCGGTTCGCTGGGAGAGTCGGGCCACTTCATCGCCGAGCCCTGGTGCCGCGGCGATTATGAGCGGACGCTCTGGCTAGCGCTGGCCGAGCCCAACGCCCGCGACCGGCCGGAAGACCGTGAGCAGAAGCGATTGCTCCGCGACCACTGGGGCCAGTGGCAGCGCTGCGGCGAATTGCTGGCGCGATCCGAGCGGCAGCGAGTCGCGGGATTCCTGGAGTCGTCGCGCGGCGACTTTCGCCGGGCGATCGGCCTCTTGCGGCAGGACCTGCGGAGCCTGTGGCTGGCGGCCTATCAGAGCCAGTTGTGGAACCAGGTCCTGGCGGCGCTGCTGCGCGAAGTCTGCCGGCCGGAGCAGCTTGCGCCGCAGACCATCGGCCGGCGCGAGCTGCCGCTAATCGCTGCGCTGGAAAGCGAGCAATTCGAGCGGCTGCGAGCCACGCAGTTGCCGCTGCCCTCTGCCCGGCTGCACTTGGAGCGCGGCCCGCTCCAGGAGCTTTACGACCGCGTGCTGGCCGCCGAAGGAATCGCCCTCCGCGAGCTGCGGGTGAAGTATCCGCGCGACTCGTTCTTCTCGAAAGGAGAACGGGCCGTGCTCTTGCTGCCGCAAGCGGTGGAGCAGTCGGCAGCGGCTGACGAGCTGTATCCCGGCCGGCGGAAGCTGACGCTGCGCTTTTCGCTGGCCCGCGGCTCGTACGCGACGATCCTGATCAAGCGCGTGACAGGATCGATGGTGGAATGGGAAGGCGACGACGTCGTTTAACCCGGAGCCGGAGGCGACGGCGCGTTCGCGGGAAAGCCTGCGCCTCCGGCTACGGGTTAAACGAGCCTAGCTGAACCGTCCCACCACCAGCGAGATATTCTGGCCGCCGAAGCCAAAGCTGTTGGAGAGGGCGTAGTCGCAGCGCTGCTCGCGGGCCTGGTTGGGGACGTAGTCGAGATCGCAGTCGGGATCCGGGTTCTCGTAGTTGATCGTCGGCGGGAGGACGTTGTCGCGGATCGCCAGCAGGCAGACGATCGCCTCGGTGACGCCGGCCGCGGCGATCAGGTGGCCCATCATGCTCTTGGTGCTCGAGACGGGCGTTTGCAGCGCCCGCTCGCCGAAGACTTGCTTGCAGGCGACCGTTTCGACGCGGTCGTTGACGGCGGTGCTCGTGCCGTGGGCGTTGACGTATTGAATGTCCGAGGCATTCAGTTCGGCGTCGGCGATGGCCATTTTCATGCAGGCGATCGCGCCGCGGCCTTCCGGGTGAATGTCGGTAATGCGGTAGGCGTCGGCGGTCGTGCCGTAGCCCATGATCTCGCCCAGGATCGGCGCCCCGCGGCGGCGGGCGTGCTCGAGTTCCTCGAGGACGATCATCGCCCCGCCTTCGCCCAGGACGAAGCCGTCGCGGAGGCGGTCGAAGGGCCGGCTGGCCTTGGTGGGCTGGTCGTTGTACTTCGTGGCCAGGGCGGTGAGCAGGTTGAACCCCGTGACGCCGAACGGATGGATCATGCTGTGAGCGCCGCCGGAGAGCATCAGGTCGGCGTCGCCCCGGCGGATGATCTCGGTCGCTTCGCCGATCGCCTGGCTGCTGGCGGCACAAGCGGTCAGGCAGTTGGAGTTCGGACCTTGCGCATTGAAGAGGCCGGCGATGTAGCCCGCCGGCATGTTCGGCTCCTGCTCGATCTCGGCCACGGGGTTGAGGATTTCCAGCCCCGTGCGGGCGAAAGTTGCCAGGTCGAGGCCGTCCGGGCGGAGGGCGGCGGTCATCATCTTCGAGAACGCCAGGAAGTCCTGGTTGCCTTCGCCGCAGCCCAGATAAACGCCCATCCGCGTCGGATCGGGCGGACCGCCTTCCAGCCCGGCCTGCCGCATGGCCTGCTTCGCCGAGCCGCAGGCGAACCGCGTGTGCCGGGCCCGGTATTTCCAGGCCTGAGGGTCCTCGCCGGCCTGCGAGATGTCCCAGTTTTTCACTTCGGCCGAGATCTGCGTGGGGAACTTGCTGGCGTCGAAGATCGTCGTGTAGCCGACGCCCGACTGGCTCTCGCGGAGGGCGCTCCACATCGACTCGACGTCGTGGCCGAGCGGATTGACGCACCCCATTCCCGTCACGACGACACGCCGTCTCATCGGCAAACGCTCCCAGTGCGCAAGAGGCAAGGCTTCAATCTAACTGAATCGCCGTTAAGGCGAAAGAACGATGAGCCGCGGCCTGCACAGACCCTATGGCCCGCGCAAGCTGTCAGGGTCGGGCAGGATCGACCGCCTGGAGAGGATTTTCGCGTCAGTGCGCCCGGGCCGCCGCTCGATGAACAACGTGGGGCAGCCTATTGGGAAGTTGGCTGCCCGCGAGTGGATGGAAGGGTGTCAAACCGGCCGCGCGATCGATCCTGAATCGCGCGGCCGGACTTTTCTTGCGGGTAGGCCCCTTCTGCCGGAAGGGGCCTCGAGGGAAGCGCAGCGACCAAGAATATCGCCGAGGATTCGGCCTTGCCGCGCTGCCAGGTCCCGCCCGGCAGGCGGCACCTACTTTGCGCAACAAAAAGGGCCGCCGGAAATTCCGGCGGCCCCAGATTCGACAACGGGAGGTCAGGCCGCAGCTACTGTACCAGCTTGATCGGCCGGGCCTTGGCGATCTCCTCGAACGCCGTCTTCAGCTGGGCGTGCATCGCCTCGTGGGTCGAGCCGCCCGGCACGACGTAGAACTTGCCGCCCGTCACGTTGGCAACGTCGGCCATCGTCTCGGTGTCGGCTTCGACGCCCACCGAGACCGTGGTCACCTTGTACTTCCGCGAGTCGGCAGCACAGAGGTTGGCCTCTTCCTCGATCATCTGGGCGGCCCCCGCCAGGTCGTACTGGCCGTTGTGCCAGTTCGCCAGGCCGTCGGTCATCAGCACGATCAGCTTGTTGGCGTTCTGGCGGGCATAGCTGTCCATCACCATCCGGCCTTTTTGCAGGCCGGCCCCGATGTTGGTGTATTGGTGATAGTGACCGGCCTGGCGATGATTCACGATATTCGTGATCGAGTCCAGATCGTGGGTGAAGTTGCTCTCCATGATCGCGTTGCCGTCGGCGGCGTTGTAGATCACCAGGGCCACGCGGTCGAGGGTATTGACCTGGCCGATGAAGTCCATGAACACGCCGTTGGCGTCCTTCAAGGCATACACCGGCTCAGCCCGGGTCTTCCACAGGTCGGGCACCTGGTTGTAGCCCGGGAAGCTCGTTAGCCAGTACTCGACCAGGTTCATGCCGCCGAACTTGTAGCGGAAGCCGGCATTCTTGTTGCCGTTCGACGAGTTCGAGCAGTAGTTGATGTAGCCGTCCCAGTTCCCGCCGTTGGGATAGGGATAGGTCACAGTGTTCAGGCCCAGGGCCTTCTTCAGCGTCGTATTGATGTTGGCGCTGGTGAAGTCGAAGAACTCGCCGTTGAGGCCGAGCGAGACGTTCGTTCCCGACTTGACCCAGACCTTGCGGACCTGTTTGTTGGCGTTGCCGCCGGTGCCGGTGAAGGTGCCGTTGGTCACGGCGCCTGGCGTGAAGGTCTGCTGGGCGCCGTTGGAGAACTCGAGCTTGACCGTGGCCAGGTTGAGCGTCGAGGTGACATAGACGGCGGTGTTCTGGTAGCGCACGGTGCAGTGCGGCAACCCCGTGGCGATGTTCGCCGGCACGCCGTGGGCCGTGGCCCAGGTCGGCGTCGCGGGCAGGTTGCCGTACACCGGCGGGCCCAGATCGCTCCAGCACTCCAGCAGGCTGCCCTCGATCTGCGACTGCGGCAGCTTGCCGATCGCGTTGAAGGTGCTGTCGTCGTTCATCGACGCCGAGAAGTCCAGCACCACCACGATGTCGCGCGGATGGAACATAGCGGTCGATTCGGCCGTCAGCGAGAAGTGGTCGTGGCCCATCACGCGGGCAAAGAACAGCGGCAGGTTCGGATAAGTCATCGAGACTTTCATCGCCGCCGGCATGACGCTGGTTTCTTCCAGCGTGCGCGTGGTCGTGTTCCAGTTGCCGGCGGTGAACGTGTAATCGTCGGCGTGTTGCTCCTCAAAGGTGACGAGGGCCTCGCCCAAGTCGCCGCCGATCGAGCCCTGGGCCGATCCCACAGGATTGCGGACCAGATACTCCCTGGCCGCCGCTTCAGCCGCCGGGATGCCGTTGACCAGCTCGCCGGCTGCGGCCAGTGCCGCGGCGTCCACGGCCCGCTGGAGTTGGGCTTTCATCGTGAAGATGAAACCGAGGTCCACCGACAGCGCCAGCATGGCCATGAAGATGGCCATCAAGAATGCAGAGAACACGACGATGTTCCCGCGGCGCGCGGACTTGCCCTGTGCTGCACATGTAGTGCGCATGACGAATCTCCCTTGCGACAAGAGTCCCGCTCCCGCCCGATTGCGGACGTCAGCGAAGCACTCCCTTTGCTGGAAGAGGGCGCTTCCCGCGCCGGGACCGAATGCTCCACTGCGACAGATTGACTCACCTGTCTGGTTCGCCATCGAGCGGCTAACAGAAACCCTACGTCGGATTTTGAAGGCGTGCCGACAATCCGCACGACGCGCACAATCGGGCGAGGCCGCACGACGCGAAACCGGACGCTAATCCAGGCCAAACCCGGACTTGCGCCCGTAGAGCTTGGCCTTCGTGGCCCACAGGCCAGCCGAGGGCGTCGGGATGAAGAAGATGCGCTCCCCGTCAATGTCGTTGAAGCCCTCTCGCAGGCGCTCGACGGGATAGCGGCGGAGGGTGGCCGCAAGATCGGCATATCCGAACTTGACCTGCTCGATGTCCGCCCGCGCGAGGTGGCCGGGAGCATAGGTAATGCGGAAGCGGCCTTCGCTGCTGCCGTGGATCAGGTGGGCCGAGGCGTGGGCCAGGTCCTGCATGTCGGCGTTCTGCTGGTAGAGCTCCATGACGCGGGGCGTGCCGCAATAGCCGTATTTGCGGATCAGCTGGTCCACGTCGGCCTGCTCGCCGAACCGCTTCAGGCCGGGGGCGATGATCAGCAGCTCGCCGCCCGTGGCCAGGGCCATCCGCGTGCGATAGACGGCCTTGTTGGCGACCCAGGTGCTGAAGAACTCGTCCCCCTGCATGACGCAAACGACTTTCTGCAGCGGCTCGTCGAAGGTCGTAATGTTCTGCTCGCGGGCCTGTCGGGCGGCGGCCAGGTAGGTTTCCAGATCGTCGCCGACGAAGACGCCGCTGTGCGCGAGCCGGCCCTGCTCGTCGCGGGCAAGGACCACCTGCACGTAAAAATCGGGCAGGCGCGCCAGAAACTTCTCCTCCGCCCAGTTGAAGCACTGCCGCACGGGCGTGAGCAGGTTGCCCAGGTTGTTCTCGATCCCGCAGCAGGCCGCGGCCATGTGCGCGGCGCAGATCAGGTCCTTGCCCCCCAGGCCGATGAAATAGTTTTTGTTGTGGTTGGCAAACCCCAGCACTTCGTGCGGCACGACGTGGCCGATGTTGATGATCAGGTCCCAGGGCTCCTGCATCAGCATCGAGTTCAGCCAGACCGGGAACTTCCAATCGGCGGCGCCGCCCGAGGCCTCCTTCACGTAGTCCGCCGGCACGTCTCCCAAGTGCGTACAGCCGCCGCGCCAATCGTGGGCGTGGATCCGCTCGTGCGGAATCGAGCCAAACATCTGGGCGTTCTGCTCGCGGGTGTGCGGCTCGTGTTGGCCCAACGTCGGAATGACGTGCACGTCGGCTGAATCCTTGAGCAATCTGTAGAACGCCTCGGTGATCCAGCCGCTGCCCGAATGCATCCGCGTGATATCCGGCGGCAGCAGCAATACGCGCCGCGGCGTCTTGCAAATGCGGCTCTTGGCCTCATCGAGAGCGCGCTGCACGAGCTGTTCGACCCGCGAGCGGGAAATCGACGAAGCAGATTCGGTGAACCAGGGCATCGCATCAAAGCCGCGACCACTGGTCGCGGGATGGCGTAGGGTGGGACCAGCGAGTCCGCGAGCGCCGGCCCACCTTGCTTGCGCCACGGATGGTGGGCCGGCGGCCGCAGCGGCCTTGTCCCACCCTACCACTCACCACTCACTCCTTCCGCAGCTGCTTCTCCAGCCACGAGTACACGCGCTCGCGAACATCGTCGGGAAAATCGTGCCCGCAGTCGGGATACTCGGCCACGATCTGGTCTTTGGCGCCAAGCAGCTCAAACACCGGCTGGGCGGAGGCGATGCATTTGCGGACGCCGCTGTTCTCGAAATTGCTGTCGTGCAGCGGGGCGGCGACATAGACGCCGCGGGGGGCGATGGCCGCGAGCACCTCAGGAAAGTCGAAGGGCATCTTGTCCGGGTTGTTTTCGTAGGCGTCGCGAATCTTGGGCATGTACCGGTCGCTGGTCCAGCCCTTGAGATCGCCTTTGAAATAGTCGTGAAACGCCGTAAAG
>DASRJB010000734.1:0-2924 GCA_035649715.1 Pirellulaceae bacterium | reverse complement strand
GTCCGGAGCGGCGGGCTTAGCGCTGTTCGTGCGGGCACGGACTTCAATGGGCACCGCAACGGTCGTCGGGCTGCCGGTTTGCGGCGTGCCCGTGACTTCGATGCTGGCCTCGCCCGGCTTGGCGTCGGCCGCTGCTTCCAGCGTGAGCATCACCTCGGCGTCGTTTGGCTCAAACTGCGGCTTGGCGGCCTGAGCAGTCACGCCTTCCGGCGCCTTGAATGTCAGCTCCACGGGTTCCTTGAAGTTGCCGTCGCGGCTGATCTTGATGGCGACCTCCGTGCGCGCTCCCGGTTCGATCACCGTGCGCGTCGAGGGTACAGAGAGCTTGAAGCCGTCCTTGGCTGTGTCGGTCGTCCCGCTGGGATTTGTGTTCGTCGCGTTCGATGTGGTGTCGTTGGTGGCGGCTGGCCCGCCGGGAGGGCTTTCCTTCTCGCAGCCGGCCTGCGACAGCAGCACAGCGATTCCCAATGCGAACGAGCCTGCGGTGGTTGAAAGTGTGCGGAACATGATTGACCTCATGAAATGCAAGTTGAAGGGACAACGCATCAACAGAATTGCATTTCGCATGCCCGCGCTCGCTTGCTTTATTGGCGACCACACTGACGGCGATTCGTACGTGATTGCCTGACAAAATGTCGCGGTTCCTCCGCGCGCGGGCGCTGCTCCACCGGAGCGGGTTCGCTGGACTATCGGATTCGCCGCAAATTGCAAGGAATTCGGCAAACCGGCGGCGTGCTCACGAGTCCGGCATTTGGGCTTAGCACCGGCACGCGTCTTGCTTCAGTTGGGTGAGAGTTCTGCGCTCGCTCTCGAAATCTCTTTTTGGAAGGAGCCGTCATGCCGACCCTTGCCGAATTACGGAACCGTACGAGCGTGGTGCGGACTTCGGTCAACGTGAGTAAACCGAAAGAGGAGGCCCTGGTCGCCGACCGCCGCAGCGGGCTGCGCCCCGCGCACATCGTGGAGCAAAAGCTGACCGTCGCCTTGTCCAAGAGCAAGTCCTGACCTCCTTGCGGCTGTGCTCGCGCAGCTGTGCTGATCGGTGAACTCGCCGAATCTTTCTGCGAATGAAGGCGTTTTTCGCGCCGAAGCTTATAGCGCAGAACATCTCAAGCATCACGCGCGGCAGCTAGCTTCCATCCACACGCTCCAGGAGCGCCCCGCGTCCGACCGGAGGTTCGTCGCCCGGTTTGCCGCGAATGCCGAGTTTCTCCGCAAGACCTACGACGAAGTGGCGGCCGCCGTGCGGCAAGGCGAGCCCGTAACGGCCGAAGCCGAGTGGCTGCTCGACAACTATTACATCGTCGAGGAGCAGCTCCGCGAGATTCGCGACGACCTGCCGCAGCGGTATTACCGGGAGCTTCCCAAGCTGGCGTCCGGCGAGCCGCGGGTCTATGCCCTGGCCCTGGAACTGGTGCTGCACACCGACAGTGCGCTCGACGAAGAGACGCTCGTCCGCTTCTTGCGCGAATACCAGACCGCAGCGCCCCTCTCGATCGGCGAGGTCTGGGCCGTTCCGATCATGCTGCGGCTCGTACTCGTCGAAAACCTGCGGCGCGTCGCCGCGCAGATGGTCGCCACCCGTCGCTGCCGGCAGGAGGCCCGCCGAATCTGGGAAGCCTGGCAGCCGCACGAGCCGTTTCCGCTCGACCTGTCGTCGCTCGACAGCTGTGCGGCTGTCGTGCTGCACCTGGTGGAGCACATTCACGAGCGGGGGGCTGCCGCGGGCCCGGCGCTCAAGCGGCTCGAGCAGCAGCTGGCCGACGCGGCGCTCTCCGCCCACGACGTTACGCACCACGAGCACCGCCGCCAGGCCGCCAACCAGGTTTCAATCGGAAACATCATCACCAGCATGCGGCTGATCTCGTCGCTCGACTGGGTGCAGTTCTTCGAGCGGACGAATCTGGCCGAGCAGATCCTGCGGTTGGATCCGGCTGAGGTCTATCCGCAGATGGATTTCGAGACCCGCAACCGCTACCGGGATGCCGTCGAGCAGTTGGCCAAGCGGACGAAGTTCAGCGACTTGGAGATTGCCCAGCGGGCCATTGCCCGCTGCCAGCCAGCGCCCGGCGATGCACCCGCGCGGTGGCAAGAGCGGCACGTCGGCTATTGGCTCATCGACCGCGGCCGCGAGCAGTTCGAGCAGGAAATCGATTATCGGCCGCCGTCGGTGCAGCGCTGGAGGCGGTGGCTGATCGCCCATCCCGCTGCCACTTACTTCGGCAGCATCCTCGCCTGGACTGCCCTCCTGCTGGGAATGCTCCTGTCGCTGGCGAGCGCCGCGGGATTATCTGTGGCAGCACTTGCAGCAGTGGCGCTGCTGCTCGTCATGCCCGCGGTGGACCTGGCCGTAAGCCTCACCAACCTACTGGTGACCGTCTGGCTGCCGCCGCGGCTGTTGCCGAAGCTCGAATTCAAAGAGGGAGTACCCGCGACGTTCGCCACGTTCGTCGTAGTGCCATCCCTGCTGACCTCGCGCCGCGAAGTGCAGTCGCTGCTTCAGCGACTGGAAATGCACTATCTGGCTAATCCCGACCAGGCGCTGCGATTTGCGCTGCTCGCCGACTTTGCCGATGCCCCGGAGCGAACTTTGCCCGGCGACAAGAACCTCGTCGATCAGGCCCTCGAGGGCATCCGACAGTTGAACACGCGTTACGGCGACGCGCGGCGGCAGCCGTTCTATCTATTCCATCGGGAGCGGCGCTGGAACGAGCAGGAAGGCTGCTGGATGGGTTGGGAGCGGAAGCGCGGCAAGTTGATGGAATTCAACCGGCTGCTCGCCGGCGCCGCCGACACCACGTATGCCGTGCAGGAGGGGGACCTCGCCAGCCTGAAGCCGACCGGACAGCACGGCTCCGTGCAATTCGTCATGACGCTCGACGCCGACACCGAGTTGCCGTTCGGCGCGGCCCGCAAGCTGATCG
>DASRJB010000733.1:0-5273 GCA_035649715.1 Pirellulaceae bacterium | reverse complement strand
TGATCAGGTGTTTACATAGAATGAATTCGCTTGAATTTGGCAGGTTTCGCTATGTCTCAATTTGGTTGTGGTCTCCCGGCGGGAGAGGAATTCGGAATGGGCCGGCGCGCATAATGCGCATAATCATGCGTGGCGGGTTTTGGACGCAAGTCATTGAGAGAGCGAGAGTTGCGGCGGATTCTGGGCTGGCGGAGAATTCTGCGGGCTATGCGCGCATGGGCTGAGGTTCAAAGCCGCGACCAGGGTCGCGCCCTACCACTCCGCACGGGCCCCGAGCAGCCCGACCACTGGTCGCGGCTTTGGGAGCAAGAACTGGTTGGCCTCTGGGCACGTCTGATTGGCGGGGGTTTTGTATGCGAATGTTTCGGTTCACGATTCGCGAGTTGGTGCTGCTGGTGGCTCTGGTCGCAATGGGCCTGGGGTGGTGGGTGCATGTCCGGCGGCTGGAGAGCCAGCGGAGGAGCCTGGAGCGCGATTTGCTGATGCAGGCCGATTTTGTCCAGCAGTTTGTCTCGGTGCTGACCAAGCTGGGCTGCGAGATTCCGCCGGATAGCGATCCCCGCTGCGCGGTCGGCGGTCCTTACACCCGAATCTTCGTCCCCAAGGAAATGCAGGTACTGACCCACTGCGTCTCGTTCACGCTCTCTGGTCCGCGGTCCGAGCTGCAGAGAACCATCGACGGCGAGTTCCAACGGTTCCGAAAACCGCAGTGAAGGTCGTAGCCGGGCGGAATGGGCCGGCGCGCATAAGGCGCATAATCATGCGCGGCGGATTTGTGGCGCAAGTTATTTCCCTGGCATGGGTTGCGGCGGAATCTGCGGTGTGCCTCAAAGCCGCGACCATTGGTCGCGGTCAATGGCTGCCGGCGGGCACCGCGACCAATGGTCGCGGCTTTGCCGAAATCGGCCCGGCGGGAGCCTCGCCCTCCCGAACCTCGCTGGCGCGTCGCGCTTGGTGTACGCCAGCGAACCGCAGACGGGCCGGTGTGTCTGGCAAGGCCGGCAGAACAATAAAGGCCGGGCTTTTTGTGGTAGCAAAACGCGGCGTGCTGCGCCAGCGATGATAGCGGCCTTCATTCGGGCTACCGGTGCCGGCCGATATCAGGTATTGGCTGCTGGCTACTATTGCCTGTCGCGCCGCCGGCAGAGGAGCGATTGAATGTCGGAAAATGCATGTCCGGAAGCCGCCAGCATGGCGAGCTGCCCCGGCGGAATGGCGCGGCAATTCCGCGTCCAGGTTTGGAACGGCGAAACGCCCTCGCACTGGAAGCTCGTCGGCAGCTTCGCCGACCTGCGCGACGCCTGCCGCTGTGCCGAGCAGCTGCAAGACGCCGGCGAGCAAATCCGCGTCGTCGCCTGCCGCCTGCCGACCGCCGCCTAACGGCGGAAGCACCAAATTAAGGTCATTGGTCATTAATGCAGCACGGTTTGCTGCGGCGCAAGCGCAGTAGCGAGAGCGCCTTGCGGCGCGCCGAGCCGCTGCTCGAGAGCCAGGCAGCCGGGATGCCGCGGATCGCGGGCCAGGGCGGCGGATAGCGTGAGCTGCGCGGCGGAAGTCTCGCCGGCCAAGAGCTGCGTCTGGGCCAGCTCGCAAAGCAGGTCGGCCGATGGGTTCACGCGTTCGGCGGCGGTGGTGAGCTTGCGCAGCGCGTCGGGATAGCGGCCGAGGCTGCACAGGGCCCGGCTCTGGCGGACCATCAGATCCACTGGCCCTTGGCCCGGCGGAAAGCTGGCCTCCAGCGCCTGCAGCGTCGCCAGCGCCTGCTGCGGACGGTTTTCCGCCGCGTAGATTTCCGCCACCGCCAGCTGCACCGGCGGAAAGTGCGGCTGCAAACTAAGGGCCCGATGAAAACTCGCCAGCGCTTCGGTTCGTTGCCCGCTGGCCCGCTCGACTTCACCCCGCAAGGCCCACGCCGAGGCGAGTTGCGGATTGGCATGGATGGCGCGGGCCGCGAGGTTCCCGGCCCGCGACAGATCGCCCTGCTCGCGGTACATGTGGCCGAGCTGCACCAGCCGCTCGGGATCGTGGCCGGAGAGGCGGACGGCCTCTTCCATGTGCGTGACGGCCTGCTCGCGGGCTCCGCGGTGCCAGAGGGACTCGGCATATCCGCAGCGGGCCCGTTCGTCGCGCGGGCAGGTGATCACGGCCTGGGCGAAGAGCGACTCGGCCTGGTCCCAGCGGCCGCGCTGCTGAGCATCCATCCCTTGCAGCGACAGCTGCCGCGTGGCCGCGATGGCCTCGTCCGAGACCTCCTGGCAGCGAAACGCCCGGCAGCCGAGGCTGGCCGCTAGCGGCGAGCCGGCGAGCAGCAGCCAGAGGGCGATGCGGGTGCTGCTAGCTGGCATCCGGCCCTGCTCCCATGGATGGAATCGCTGCACCTGCGGCAGATACCAGATTCGCGCGAGGCGAACAACGCCGCGCGGCTAGGCAACCTTGTGGCTAGGCATCCTTGTGGCTAGGCAACCTTTGGGCTAGGCAACCTTGGGCTAGGCAACTTTGCGGAGGAACTGCTCGGGGCGGATCGCGCCGTGCGGCACCAGCTGCCGGCAGACTTCGTACACGACCTTCCGCAGGCCCCGCGGCTTTCTGGCCGGCACGCCGTGGAAGGGCTTGAGATTCGACAGCCGCCAGGCGAGCCGCTTCTTTGCGTCGGCCTCGTCGATCGAGCATCCGGCCCGGCGAAAGCGGGCCCAGCCGATCGAGCCGACGACGCCGGCCGCCCCGAACCGCTGGTCGGACAGGATCGAATCGACGAAGGGGTGCAAGCGTTCGCCGGACGGGTTCAGCACGTCGTGAAAGGCGATTATCGCGCCGTCGGACAGCCGCATCAGGGCGGCGCGGATGTCGCATTCCACGATGGCCTTGGAGTTTGCCCCGTCGTGCCAGAACAGGCGGATCGGCTGGTCGAACTGCGGCCAGAATTCGGCGGACGACTGCACTCGCAATTCGATCGCGTCGGCCACGCGGTTGCGGGCCAGGAAGTGCCGGGCTTCGAGGCGTTCCTGGATATCGACCGAGAAGACAGCATCGCCGCCTGCCAGGGCCGCGCCTTTGGCCAATGCCACCGCCGACTTGCCGTACAGCGTTCCCAGCTCAACGATCGCGCCTTCGGCGGTGGGGCAAGCCCCCAGCAGCACGAGGAACTCGATCTCGCGCCGCGTCAGATAGCCGGGCACGGCCTCGACGGCGGCGACGATGGACGGCAGGGCGGCGGCGAATCCAGGTGGGATCTGCATCGGTCGGCCCTCGGGAAAAAATAGGGGCGCAGCGGTGGCAACGTTATCGGACTTCGCCGGGAGCTATGGTGAGACAAACTCTCCGCCTGCCCGACTCGATTCATCGCAGCGCCAGCTTGCTAGCGGCAGCCGTTACTATTCGCGGCAGTGGGCGCGTGTTAGGTTCAAGGAATTCCCGCGCGGTGGAGGCCGCCATGCCAGCCGTCTACGAGAACCTCGGCGTCCGCCTGCTCTACCCGGAGAACTGGTCGATCACCGATGAGGAAGACGACGGCTGGCCGCGGAGCGTGACGATTCAAAGCCAGGACACCGGTTTCTGGTCGCTGCACGTCTATCCGGCCGGCCAGAAGCTGAAGCCCGTCGTGGACGAGTTGGTCGCGGCGATCAGCGACGACTTCGGCGAGGTGGAAGTGCTGCCCGCCGAGGAAACCTTTGGCGACACGGTCACCACCGGCGTCGATCTGGCGTTCTTCTATCTCGACTTGCTGGTCGAGGCCAAGATCCGCTGCGTCCGCACGCCGTCCTGCACGCTCGTCTGGCTGTACCAGGCCGAGAGCCGCGAGTTCGAAGCCCAGGAGCCGGTGTTTCAGGCGATGGCCGTGAGCATGCTGCAGACGCAGGTGGCGGTAAAGTCGGGCCGCTGACCGACCGCCCGTGCGTAAACATTGGTACGCTAATTGCAGTATAGTTCCAATTGCGCAGCGGACTGCCATTTTGGTGTGACGGCGCGGCCGGTGGTTGCCCGAGGCCGGTGAGCGTTAGGGAGAAGTCGCCGCCGCAGCGCGGCGGGCAAGAATATAACGAAAACTCCCCTCTAACTCTTCAAAGCTTTCAAACCCTAATGTGACTATAGTGACTGTGTGTTTAATACAACTCCGTTGCCAGCCGATACTTGCGGCCAATCGACGCCCGAATCGGGCGACGCAGACTTTTCGACACGGGGCAATTAATGGCCTATTTGGCCGCAGCTAGTTACGGCGGCCGTTCCGCCCTGACCCGATAGGCCGCGCTGCTTGTGTTGCGATTCCGTCCGTTCTTAAAATGAGACAGGTCTTCCCAATCCGACCGGAGTGAACTCCATGCCAAGTCGTTGCCGGCGGCCGGCCTTCACGCTGGTCGAACTGCTCGTCGTGATTGCGATCATCGGCGTGCTCGTCGCGCTGCTGTTGCCGGCGGTGCAATCGGCCCGCGAAGCGGCCCGCCGCATGAGCTGCTCGAACAACCTCAAGCAACTCGGCCTGGCCCTGCACAACTATCACGACACCTTTCAGCGGTTTCCGCCGCCGGGCCTGAACTACGGCTGGTGTCGCAATCCGCCGCCGGCCACAGGTGCCTCGAACAATCGCATCCTGAATGTCAACGGCCTGGCGCTGATGATGGCGTTCTATGAACAAGGTGCTGCAGCGGGGCAGTATGTCAATACGGCGGCGGCCAGCAACGTCACCGTAGGCAATGAAAGCTGCTGCGGTCCGACGGTGGCCCAAGAGCCTCTGGCCGGCGGAGGCGTGCCGACGACCAACGCTGAGATCGTCCGCTTGCGGCTGAAGATCTTTCTCTGCCCCAGCGATATGACCGATCCATCCATCCCGAACACCACGGACATCTATTCCATCGGCTACAACCGGGGGAACCTCGGCCGAGGCGCGCGGACGAACTACGACTTCTCCTCGCTGCTTTCGTATCAGTGCGACGAGTGGACGCGGCAGCGGAACAACAACACGCGGCGGATGTTCGCCCAGAACAGCGACTGCCGCTTTGCCGACGTGACCGACGGCACGAGCAACACGGTCGCCTATTGCGAATCGACCCGTGACACCGACAACGGCGAAACGACGACTTGGGGCTATCGCGGCTGGGTGATGATTGGCAACGATCTGGGGACGTCGGCGGGCATCAACAACTGGATTTACAACAACGACCCGGCGCGGCGCAAAGTCGGCCGCGTCGGAAGCTGGGGCTGGCCCGGCAGCCTGCATCCCAACGGTTGCATGGTTGGCATGGGGGACGGCGCGGTGCGGTTCGTGCCGCAGAACGCCG
>DASRJB010000732.1:0-3252 GCA_035649715.1 Pirellulaceae bacterium | reverse complement strand
TTCCTCTGGCTCGCGGCAGTCGCCGCGGCGATTCAGGCCCAGGACGATGCGGTTCCCGCCCGGCCGCAGCCGCGGTGATGGAAAGGCAACCTCCACACGCACACCTTCTGGAGCGACGGCGACGACTTTCCCGAGATGGTCGCGGAGTGGTACCGCACGCGGGACTACAACTTCCTGGCCCTGACCGACCACAACGTGCTCAGTCAAGGGATGCGGTGGATTCGCGAGTCAGATGTGACGCGCCGCGGCGGACAGACCGTGCTGCCCAAGTATCTCGCGCGTTTTGGTCCCGACTGGGTCGAGCGACGCGGAGCGGACGCACTGGCCGAGATTCGCCTTAAGCCGCTGGACGAGTTCCGGGCCCTCGTCGAAGAGCGGGGCAAGTTCATCATGATTCCCGCCGAGGAGATCAGCGACAGCAGCGAAGGCGTGCCGGTGCACCTCAATGCCAGCAACTTGCGGGATTTGGTCGAGCCCGCCAAGGGCGCGACCGTTCGCGAGACGATTGAAAACAACCTCCGCGCCGTCGAGGCCCAGGCCAAGTCCGCCGGCCGCGAAATCCTCGCCCACCTCAATCACCCGAACTTCGGCTGGGCCGTCACGGCCGAGGACATCGCCCACGCCGTCACCGACCGGTACTTCGAGGTCTACAACGGCCATCCGGGCGTCAATCAGCCGGGCGACGACCACCGGCCCGGGATCGACCGGATGTGGGATATCGCCAACACGATCCGCCTGGTCGAACTGAAAGCGCCGCCCCTCTATGGCCTCGCCACCGACGACAGCCACGCCTATCACAACAAGCCCAACGCCGCCCGGCCGGGCCGCGGCTGGCAGATGGTCCGCGCGACGCACCTCACGCCCGAAACCATCATCCGGGCGATCAAGGCGGGCGACAGTTACGCGTCGAGCGGCGTGACGCTCTCGGACGTGCGCTACGACCGCGAGCAGAAGACGCTGTCCCTGACGATTCAGCCCACGGCCGGCGCGACCTACGTCACGCAGTTCATCGGCACGCTCCGCGGCACAGATACCGCCAGCCAGCCCACGCTGACCGCGGCCGGCTCGCCGCCCACCGATAAGAACGGCAAGCCGCTCCGCGTCAGCCGCAAGTATTCGAGCGAGATCGGCCAGGTGCTTAGGGCGGTGACCGGCCTTTCCGCGAGCTACAAGTTGACCGGCAAGGAGCTGTACGTGCGGGCGGTCGTCACCTCCAGCGCCGACCCGGCCGATCCGTCGTTCGCCGGGCAGAAGCAGCAAGCCTGGACGCAGCCGGTGGGTTGGGAGTAGTAGGCCTCTTCTGCCGGAAGGGGCCTCAGGGAAGCGCAGCGACGTTTATCCGCCCCAAGGTCCCGCCCGGCAGGCGGGACCTACTCAAATACCGGCTTGAACCGCTCGCAGAGCGCCTTCAGCCGCGGCAAATCCTCGGCCAGCAAATACCGCTGGGCCAGCAGCTTCTCCGCGGCTTCCATGTATCGCTGCTCGTAATCGCCATAACTCTTGTAGCGCTCGGCGATGCTCGGCCGCGGGTCCTTGGCGGCGGCTCGGCTCGCGGGGTCCTTCGCAAACGGTATATAGCCGCCCTGCAGCGACAGCAACTCACCCGCCGCGCCGATCGATTCGTGCCGCAGGTTCCAGCTCGTATAGGTCGCGACGGGCACCGTGATGGCCGGCAGGTTGAGCGTGCCCTTCTCGTTGCCGTCGGCGTCGTAGGCCGGGACTTTCACCACGTAGTTGCCTTTCACGGCCGGCGGCTCGATGGCACTGATCCGCTGGCTATCCCACTTCGGCCCGCGGTCGAGAAAGTGCGGCTGCTGGATCACCGCCGGATAATTGACGCCGTCGATGGCCGGCCACCTGGCCTTGTCGCGCTGCCAGTCGGCGAGCGTGCCGTCCGCAATCCGCGGATAGGCGCTGGGCGGGGGCTCGGCGCCATCCTTCACCCAGGCATCGAGGGCCACGACCAGCGCCCGCATCAGCGGCGAATAGTCGGCCGGGCTGGCGGGCAGTTGTCCGTTCCCTCGCGGACCGGGAAAGCCGCTGCCGCTGCCGTGCTGCGTGCCGCCAAACGTGTAGATGCGGACGTCCGGCGGAATTTCGGCGTCGGTCTTGGCCAGCGGATCGGTGTGCACCAGCGAGCCGCTGCGGTGCCAGTATTCGCTCGACGACTGCGTGTGAAACACCTTCGGCGTCGTGTTCGTCCGCCGCGACTTGGCCAGAATGCCGTCGGTCTTGCCGCTGAGCGGATCGCTCATGTCGCCGTAGGTGAAGGGGAAGTAATCGGCGGGGAAGAGATGCTCGTCGTGCTGGCCGTTGGTCCGCGTCGGCGAGGCGAAGCGGTGATTGAAATAGCCCAGGCCGCCGCCGGCCACGTGCGAGATCACGCCGTCGAAGGCCTTGCGGCCCTGCTCGTCGGCGTTGAAACCGTCCCACAGAAAGTGCCGCAGCAGGCGGCCGCTCTGCGAAGTGCCGAAACCGAGCGCCCGCGAAACGACGGGCTTGCCGTCCGCCGTGCGGAGCGGGTTCTGGTCCACGTTGCCGAACTTCAGCGCCGAGAGAATGTCGCGAATGCCGGCCAGGCCGACGCCCTGCACGATCGGCCCTTCCGCCTCATAGACGACCTCGTAAATCCAGCCGGGCTTGAGGCCGCCAGCGATCTCCAGCTCGATCAGCGGCAGCTGGCCCGATTCCTGCGGCGTGCCGACCATGCTGCTGACCAGCTTCCATTCATCCCGCGGCACTTCCTGCCGCGGATCGGCCTCGCGTTCGCGGCGGGTGACCTTGGCCGAGGCGAAGCCACGCTCAGTCGGCAGATAGCTGCCCTGATTGCCGCGGTGCGAAATCGCAGCCTTCGGCTGCGGCCGATCGACGATCACTTCTTCCCGCACGATCCCGCGGATCGGCATGCCCGCTTCGGTCGCTATCGGCGCTTGCAGGCGCAGCCGTCCGTCGCCCGGCTGCACCTGGGCGATCCAGCCGCTCCAGAGCACGACAAAGCCCTGCCGGCAGAGGAAGTCGTCGGCGCTAGCCTCGATCAATCGCGGGGCGGTTGCTCCGCCGCGGTTGTTGACTTCATAGAAGACCGCGCCGTTGGCTTTGCTCAGATCGGCGGGCACGAGCATCCGGAAATCGGCCCGGAACTCCACCTTGCCCTCGGCGTTCCGCGGGGCGAGCTTCAGATCGACAATCTGCTGGTTCGCCGCGGCATTCGGATCGAGAGCGAAACGCACAACGCCGGTCCACTGCTCGTAC
>DASRJB010000731.1:0-5044 GCA_035649715.1 Pirellulaceae bacterium | reverse complement strand
TTCGCCGTCTCCAGCCGCCAGCGCTGTTCGCGGTGCGGCCTGATCTGTGCCGAGACCGATCTGCCCCGCGGCGACTGCGGATATTGCCGCGGCCAGCGGCTGCACTTCACCGCCGTGCGGACGCTCGGATCCTATCAGGATGCACTGCGGCAGGCCGTACTCAAGATCAAGCACGCCGCGTACGAGCCGCTGACCGTGGCGCTCGGTCAGCGAATGGCCGCCTGCCTGCTGGCCAGGCCGCTCGCCGAGATGCCCGACCTGGTGGCGCCGGTGCCCATGCATTGGCTGAAGCGGCTCGTGCGGCGGACCCATACGGCGGAAACGCTCGCCCGCGCCGTGGCGACAACGCTCGGTTTGCCGCTGCAGTCCCGGCTGATACGGTGCCGCCGTCTGCTGGCGCGGCAAGCTTCGCTCACGCCGCCGCAGCGAAAGCTCAATGTCCGCGATGCGTTTCGGGCCTCGCCTTGGACGCGGCTGAATGGCCGGCGCGTCCTGGTCGTGGACGATGTCATGACGACAGGCGCGACGGCTCAAGAAGTGTCGCGCGCCTTGCGCGAGGCGGGGGCCGCCGCGGTCTACGTCGCCACGGTGGCCCGCAGCACGCCGGACTTCTGACGCCTGAGGGCAGCTGCCCTCGTCAGCCGAAGGGTAGCCCGCTATTCTTCAAAAATGGCCCAGTCCCAGGAAAAACTCCGGCTCGGAACCCGCGCTAGCCCGCTGGCCCGCTGGCAAGCCGAATGGGTCGCCGCCCGGCTGGCCGAGCTTGGCACGCCAGTGGAACTGGTGCCCATCACCACACAGGGCGACGTGAAATCCGGCCCGCTGGGTCAGATCGGCGGCCAGGGGCTTTTCACCAAGGAATTGCAGCGGGCGCTGCTAGACGAGCAAATCGACCTCGCCGTCCATAGTTTGAAGGACCTGCCAACCGCACCGGTCGAAGGTCTAATCATCGCGGCGGTTCCGCCGCGCGAAAGCACGGCGGATGTCCTGGTTTCGGCCAAGGCGGGCAGCATCGAAACGCTGCCGCACGCCGCCCGCGTCGGCACCGGGAGCCTCCGCCGCAAGGCGCAGCTCCTCTATTTGCGGCCCGACCTGGTGATCGAAGACATTCGCGGCAACCTCGATACTCGGCTGCGAAAGCTCGATGAGGGAGCCTACGACGCGATCATCCTCGCCGAGGCAGGCCTGAAGCGGCTGGGGCTGGCGAGTCGCATCCGGCAGGTGATCCCGCGTTCCACGATGCTCTCCGCGGTCGGCCAGGGGGCGCTGGGAATCGAAACGCGGGCGGGCGACGTTCGCTCGCGGTCGCTCGTCGCGCCGCTCGACCACGAGCCGACGCACCTGGCCGTGGTGGCCGAGCGGACGCTGCTCTCCACACTCCGCGCCGGCTGCCTCGCACCGGTCGGCGCTCTGGCGACGGCCAGCGGTGAGCAATTGAGCCTCACAGCCGTCGTGCTCAGCCCTAATGGCAAGCACCGCTTGGCCGCCGGTGCGGCGATGACCGTGAGCGACGCCATCTATCTGGGCCAGGCGGTCGCCGAAGAACTGCTCTCGCAAGGCGCCGCGGAACTGATTGCGGGCGCACGCCAGGGCCAATAAGCCCCACGGCGAAATCTGCCGGCCGGCATCGGCAGCAGTTGCCGCTGGCAGCATGGATCGGCGCGATAGGCAGCGACCACAGTGCGCTGGTCGATTTGGCGCTAAGTCCAAGCGACGCGGCCAGTTAATCGTGCTGGCAGGTGCGATCGAGCTGGCGGCGGCCGCGCGCGGCACGGCGATTGCTAAACGGGACCGCCATGTACTACGGGCTCTACATGTCGGCCGCTGGAGCGCACTCGCAGAGCCAGAAGGTGCAAGTGCTCAGCAACAACATCGCCAACGGCGCGACCGTCGGCTTCAAGCGCGAGCTGGCGCTGCTGGAGTCGCGCGAGAGCGAGGCCATCGAGCAGGGGCTGGCGCGGCGCGGCTCGCGGACAGTTGAGGACGTCGGCGGCGGTGCAGCCCTGCGGGCCACGGCGACCGACTTCGCCCCCGGCGACTTGCAAAAAACGGACAACCCGACCGATTTTGCCATCGAAGGGGACGTACCCGACGTGTTCTTCCTGGTCCAGCGCGGCAGCGAGCGGCTGCTCACGCGGGCCGGCAACTTTCAGTTGTCCAACGAAGGGATGCTGCAAACCAGCGGCGGCGACTCGGTGCTGAATTCCGACGGCGACCCGATTCAGATCGATCCCTTGCGCGAATGGCGCGTCGTGCCCGGCGGCATCATCGACCAGGCCGGCAGCCGCGTGGAATTGGCCCTGGTCCGGCCGGACAAGCTGAACGACCTGGTCAAGGTGGGACACAACTACTTTTCCTCGAAGAGCTCGCGTCCGGTGGAGGCCGGCGACCGCCGAGTGCGCGGCGGCTTTCGAGAGCTGTCGGCGATCAAGCCCGTCCAGGAAATGGTCGAGCTGATCGCCGCCTCGCGGGCCCACGAAGCCAACGTCCGGCTCATTCAGCAACACGACCAGGCAACCAGCCAATTGATTAACCGAATCCTGAGGGTCTAAATCTGCCATGAGCGTCCAATCTCTCTACACCGCGGCGACCGGCATGGAGTCGCTCCAGTCGAAGCTCAACGTGATCGCCAACAACCTGGCGAACGTCAACACCACCGGCTTCAAGTCGGACCGGGCGAACTTCGAGGACCTGTTTTACCGGCACGAGATTTTTCCCGGTTCGCAGGACCAGGCCAACAACTTCACGGCGACGGGCACGCAGATCGGCCTCGGAGTGCGGATGCAGAGCACGCAAACGCAGTTCCAGCAAGGGGCCTTCCAGGAAACGGGCGGGCCGCTCGACCTGGCCATCGAGGGCAAGGGATTCCTGCAAGTCGTCGATCCGGTCACCAGCCAGAATCTCTACACCCGTGCGGGCAACCTCAGCCTCAACGCACAAGGCACGCTCGTCGTCGGCTCGGCACAAACGGGCCGCGTGGTGGTGCCGCAAATCCAGATTCCCAACGACGCCAACGGCATTTCCATTTCGTCCGACGGCCGCGTGTTCTTTCAGCAGGCCGGCAATCCGCAGATGCAGCCGGCGGGGCAACTTCAGCTGGCCACCTTTTTCAACCCCGAAGGACTGCTGAAGATCGGCGAGAACCTGTATTCCGAAACCATTTCGTCGGGCTCGCCTCAGCAGAACAACCCCGGCACCCAAGGCGCAGGCGTGCTGCGGCAGGGATTCCTGGAACTCTCCAACGTCGAACCGGTCCGCGAGCTGATCGACCTGATCACGACGCAGCGCTCGTTCGAGATGAACTCGCAGGTAATTGACGCGGGGAACCAGATTTTGCAGGTGATTACGAATTTGGCGCGGAACTAGGTGAAGGTCACTTGTCACTTGTTTTTGGTCACTTGTGGGAGAGGTCGATGTACGTCGTACCGCTGCTGGGAGTGCTCCTGCTGGCCGGTGTTTCCAGCGCCGCTGAAGTGCGACTGCGGCCAACGGCCACTTGCGGCTCTACCGTAGTGCGTCTGGCCGATGTGGCCGAAATAGAGGCAGCAGATGCGTCGTTGGCGGCCGCGCTGGGCGAGATTCCGCTTTGTCCTGCGCCGGCCGTGGGCGGCGAGCGGTCGCTCTCGCAGCACGACGTGCGGCAGCTGCTGGTGCTTTCCGGTGTCGAGCGTGCGGATGTCAATGTCGGCGGCAGCGAGCGAGTTACCATCCAGGCGGAAAAGTCGTTGATGCATCCCGCGCCGCAAGCCGGCGCCGCGGGCGTCCGCCAGGCTGCCTTCCAGACGCAGGCCAAAAAGGCCCAGCCGGCAGCGCCGGAGCCGCCAGCCGACAAGCTGGCAAAACGCGAGCAGCTGGTCGATCGCGGCGCAAACGTCAGCGTGTATGCCCGCGCTGCCGGTGTGCGGATTGCCACCAGCGGCAAGGCGCTGCAGCCAGGCGCAGCGGGCGAAACGATCCTGGTGGAGATGGAAAACAAGGAAAAGGTCCAGGCCCGCGTCGTCGCCGCCCAGGCGGTGGAAGTCGCCGTGCCGGGTAAGAACGGAGTATCGCGATGAAAATGAGCGACTCGGACCTCCGCCGGCTGACGCGCCGCAGGCTGCTGCGCGGGGCGCTCTGCACGGGCCTGTCGCTCGGCGCCTGCGGTTGGGCGATTGCCCAGGACGGCCCGAACTCGAGCCTCTACAGCGGCCAGTTCCCCGTGATGTCGCAGCAAGCCCCAGGCAAGGCGGGCGCCGTCCCGCAGCAGCCTCTGGGCTGGTACGAGGTGCCGCTGCCGCCGCCGAAGGAAGTGCGGATCCACGACATCATCTCGATCCGCGTCGATATGGGCTCGCGTGTCTCGACCAGCGCCCAGCTGCAGAACCGCCGCACGGCTCAGTACGACGCCCGACTGAACGACTGGATCTTTCTGGAAGGGCTGCGGGCGGTGAAGCCCGCGCCGCAATCGGATGGCGACCAGCGGGTGCAAGGCAACCTCACCAACCTGAACCGCGTGACGGGCCAGCTCGATACGACGGAGAACCTGAAGTTTGAGATCGCCGCCACGGTCGCCGCCGTGCTGCCCAACGGCAACATCGTGCTGGAGGCCCACGAGAGCGTGCGGGTCAACGACGAGCAGTGGATGCAGTCGCTGTCGGGCGTCTGCCGCCGCGAAGACATCGGCCCGGGCAACGTCGTGCTCAGCAAGGACATCGCCAACCTCAAGGTCGATAAGCGCGACTTCGGCCAGATTCGCGACACCTACAAACGCGGCTGGCTGACGCGGCTGTGGGACCAGTTTACGCCGTTTTAGGGATTTCAGATTTAGGATTGCAGATTTCAGATTTGAAGAAGGCTCGATTCGCTCAATTGCCAGATTTGAAATTTAGAATCTGAAATCAAAGCCGCACGGAGGACCTCATGCCATTCAAACGAAGCTGCCTCGCCGCGGCCATTCTGATTTTGTTCTGCGTGGCCGCGCCCGCGCTGGCCTATCACCGCATCGGCGACGTGGCGCGGATCAAGGGGCAGGAAGAGAACGTGCTGCACGGCATGGGCCTGGTCG
>DASRJB010000730.1:0-10315 GCA_035649715.1 Pirellulaceae bacterium | reverse complement strand
GACGGCCTGGTTCGTGCCATTGGTGGTCACGAGTCGGCCCAACGTGATGTCGCCGGTAGCAGTCAGGCTGATCGTGCCACTGCCCGCATCCACGAGCGAGCCTGCAGCCAGGGCGATTTGATCGCCGGCGGTGAGGGCGGCGACGGGCGCCAGCAGCCGGCCGGCCGAGCTGAAGACAATGTCGTCGCGCGTCGCAAACGCCGCGGTTCCTCCGATGGAGAGCAGCGCCCGCACGTCGAGCGCGTTCGTCGTAATCAGCAGGTTTCCCGCCAACGTCACATCGCCCAGGATCAGCACCGAATCCTGACCAGCCGTGCCGGTGTCGATCGATAGATTCGAGTTGTTGTGCCCATTGGCTGCGCCGTTTACGGTCACCGAGTCGGTACCATCGAGGCCGCTGCCCGTGGCAATCACGACGGTCTGGTTGCCGAAGAAATGGGCGCTCTCGATTGTCGTGCCGCCGACCGTCCCAGAGACAATCAGTGCGCTAATCAGACCGTCGCGCCCGTCGAGGCCGGGAGAGACGACGAGGGCGTCGCTGCCTGTGCCCGTGCCTGGCGTGACGAGCCTGGCCTCCGACATGCCCGTGAAATCGACCGGCTCCAGATGCAGGAAGCCGAAACTCGTTGAGTGTGTAGCCGAACTGACGAGGACGACGCCGCTGCCGGTGACCAGAGCGTCGGGCGTGTACTGCGACCGCGTGAGGCCGTCGCCGATGAACCTCAGGCGGTCGCCGGGCAGGGCCGGTGAATTGGGGCCGCCATCGTACGTTGAGGTCGCGAATTGGCCGAGGATGGCGTCGGCGTTGGCGGACAGGTCGAACGTCACCGAGTCGTTTCCGCCTCGCGTGTCGATGGCCAGGGCGTTGATTCCCGCCAGGCTGCTAAATGGAATCGTGACTTCGTTGGTCCCGCCACCGGTCGCACCGGCAATCGCCGTGAACAGGAAAATGGTGTGGCCGTTCTCGTCGCGAATCTTCAGGTTCGTGCCGTCGCTGGAAACTACCAGGCGGTTGTCTTCGTCGCCGTCCTCGTCGGTGAAGACGAGTTCGTCGCCCACGATGCGAATCGACGAAGGATTCTGGCGCAGCACGAACAGCTCGCGGCCCACCGTGACGTCGCTCGCCACGAAATAGATGTGCCCAGCCAGCGCGATCACTTCGGCCGGATCGGAGCTGGCGCTGCCGCTATTGACATCCGCCGCCAGCGTGACGATCTCGCCGGGACCCATGCGGTAGAGTTCGCGGCCCAGCGGCCCCTCGGCGGCGAAAAACAGGACGTCTTCAACCGCGTAAAATACGACGTCCTGCGGCAGCATAACGCCGCTCGGCAGGGACACGGGCACCGGCGAGGCAGCGCCGGGACTCAGGCGGAACAGTCCCCGCTGGCCGCCCACCGTGGCTGCAAAATAGAGTTGCCCATCGAACAGGGTGAAACCGGAGGGCGACGAGCTGGCCGGTCCTGCGTTAATGTCGATCTGCGTAATCTGGCCGGAGCTGTCCAGTCGAAACAGCTCCCGCCCGTTGGCGGCGGTCGCGGCGAAGTACAGCCGGTTGTCGAAAACGAAGAACTCGCCGGGCGACGAGCTGGCCGACGTGCCGTCGAGGTTGGCCACCTTGGTGACCGTCTCAGACTTGTTGTTGCCTGACGGCGTCAGGACAAAGAGCTCGCGGCCGTCCACTGGGTCCAGCGCGCTGAAATAGAGCTTGCCCCCAAATTCGGTGAAGCCCTGCGGATCGAGCACTCCTGCGCCGAGATTCACCAGCACGGGGTCGGAGGTGCCGCTGGGGCTTTCCCGATAAAGGTGACGGCCGCCGGGGCCGTCCGCCGTGAAGTACAGGTTGCTACTGAATGCGGTAAAGGCGCTCGGGTTCGAGCTGGCCGAGCCGGGATTGATGTCGGCCACCAGCGACACGCTGCCGCCGTTGTTGACGACGTAGATCTCGCGGCCAGTTGCGCTCGTCGTCGCCGAGAAATACAGCTTGCCGCTGAACTCCGTGAGCATGACCGGGTCGGAGCTGGCCAGGCCCGGATTGACGTCGGCGACCAGCGTGACGTTGCCGCTGGTGTCCAGTTGATAGATCTCGCGCCCGCTAAGTCCGGTCGCCGCAAATAGCAGCCGATCGCTGCCGTTGGGGCTGAAGAAAGCGAAGTCGCCCGGAGCCGAGCTGGCCGCACCGGGATTGATGTCGGCCACCAGCTCTGTGCTGCCGTCGGCGTTGAGGCGGAACAATTCGCGGCCGACATTCTGGCCGCTGGAGTTCGTCCCCTCGGCCGCGAAGTAGAAAGCGCCATTGAACTGCGTCAATTCCGTCGGCGATGAGCTTGCCGAGCCCGGATTGATATCCGTAACGACGCCGGCGCCGTCCAATACAACACGATCTTCCAACCGCGTCAGGCCGAGTCGCACGTAGCCGGACTCGGCCGCTCCAGGCACGCGGCGCGTACGATGCCGTACGGTGCGCCACTGCTTGAAAAACCTGCTGATCGGCATTAATTCCTGCCTGGAAACTCACCGGAGAGAGATCAGAGCCCGGCGGGTTTTCGCAGACCTGCCGCAGAAACGACCAGTTCCCGATTGTCGTTATGTCGGAGGGAACTGTCAAACGGCTGGTAAGTATCGGCGCCAGATTGGCGCGATCATTCCGAAGATAGCGGCGCGGGTAGCGGTGCCGGGAGAAGGGGTTCAGGAGCTGCGCCTTCGGCGGGCTTCGGCTGCGATGGCGGGAGCTCTTCTCCGGTGGGCGGGAGAAACTCCTGGGCATAGGGGCCCTGACTAACAATCCGATCGTCTCGAACGTAGTTGTCCAGCCGCGGAAGAGTGATCCGCAACTTCTCGCGGCGTGCCGCGTCGCGATAGGCTTTGCCTGGCCACATCCCCTCCGAGAGGTAAATCCGGTTGTATTCCAGCAGCGAGCCTTTCTCGAGATGCATGTTCTTGATGGCCACCTCGTGCTCAGCGAGGCTGCGGTGATACTGGCTCTCAGCATCCGCCAGCCGCCGCTGGGCGTCGAGCTTCAGGTCGAGCAGTCGTGGCTTGTCGATGTCGTCGGCCTGCAGCAATAGCGCGCTAGTAGTGTCCAGCTGGCGCTGCGCCGCCATTTTCCGGTTGAAACTGGTCCGGGCCAATTCATACGCGCGGTCGAGCTCCCCGACGACGCTGCTGAGATCGGCCACGACTTGCCGCTCCTGCTCGTCGAGCACGGCTTGCTCGCGAGACACTTGCAATTCGGCATTGCGAACCGCGGCGTGGCCTTGGCGAAAGCCCACGGGGGCCGTCATTTCGACTCCCAGGGCCCACTCTTGAAAGTCGCCGGTCACCAGATCGGAAAGCGCGCTGCCGAACTGCTGATCGGCGTTCCCGACCAGGTCATGTCCCAGGCCGCGGAAGCGGTAGAGTCCCACGGCATCCAGCCGCGGCAAAAGGTAGTTGCGAGCGGCAATCAGCTCCAGTTCGCGGCGCTTCACTTGCCACTTCTGGCGGCGGAGCTCCACGCGGCGCACCAGCGACTCGCTCAGCACCTCTTCCCACACGAACAAGGTGCGGGCGATCGTGGGCTCGTTCGCCGGCCGCAGCAGCGTGCCGTCGCTGGCGGGAATCCCCATGACCCGCCGCAGCCGTCGCTCGGAAGCATACACGCCGCCCGTGCCGCGAAAGATGTTGGTGTTCGATTTCTCCTGCTGCTTGCCGACCTTGGCGTCCTGGACTTCGGCCTCCAGGCGATAGAGCTGTTCGCGGGCCTGAGCCTCGGCGGTGGCTTCGAGCTGGCCGCCCGGTCCGCGCCGGAACAACACGCTGACCTGTTGCCAGGTTTCAAACGCCTGCTGTCGCGCCAGAATTTTGGCGTCCAGGTCGCGATAGGCGAAATACAGCTCCCAGTAAGCGTTCTCCACCTGCGAGACCAGCTGCACAACGGCGGCCTCGAAATCGGCCGTCGAGATGTCCGTGTTGATCCGCGAGATCAGCACGCCGTTGTAGAAGCCGGGAATATTCGCGGGGCCGGCGATCCGGTTGAAATCCACGCCCGCGCCTTGCAGCAGCGGCTGGCGCAGCTCGCCCTCCAGGCGCATCGTCCAGGGCAAATTGGGAACGTTGTTGAACGGGGAGTTATTGAAGTCATAGTCGAACCTGCCGCGAGCTGCGAGAATCGTGCCGGCCGCAGTGCGCTTGCGAAGTTCGATATTGTAGTTGTTGAGGTCCTGCCTAAATGTCTGGGTGCCGAGCCCCGCGATTGCGTTGTTGAAGGCCCGATCGTTCTTCTCAAAGTAAGCGCCGGCCGAAAGCTGCGCGTCGAACGCGCTCAGCGCGGCATCGACGCCGAACCGCGGATCTGTTTCGGTAATCGCCGGTGTAAACGTCGTTTGCAGCGCCCCCGGCGTTTGCAGCACCAGGCCCCCGACGTCGCGCAGCACGGGCGAGCGGGCCAGAGCGGTCTGAACCGCCTCTTGCAGCGTTATTTCCCGAAACGGCGGAGGTCCCCCGCTGCTGAGCAGCCAGGGAGGAGGCGTATCGAGCGTCTCCACAGACGGCGGAGCGACGACATCCGGATATTCAACCTCGCGGGCCTGGCTCTGGAAATAGGCCACGTGCGGATCAATTGCGACGTTAGGCTCGTGCGTGCGGCAGCCGCAGGCGCAGAGCGTGCCCGCCAAAAGCAGTGCCATGAGTTTCCGAACCGCTGGGCGCATGGTAGCCTGGGGCAAGCCGGTTGAAGCGAGCAGGCGGGCAGATCGCGGAGGGCGTTCTAATAGGCTTCATTGGCGAAATCGGCAAAGTCGCCAATTCAAGATCAATTCAATTTGACACGCCCGCCGAGTCAAATCGTCAAAACGGCAACAGGTTGCCAGCCCAATGGCAGGCCCAGTCTCACAATCTCTGCACCTGCCCATCGGCCCCTACACAGAGGCGTGGCAGGAAATTGATGGCCTGCTGGACGAAATGGCCAATTTGGCCAGGTCGCCCGTTGAAGTTCCAGCGTTTTATGGCGCGCTGCTTGACGGCTTGCTGCGTGCGCTGAAGGCCGATGGCGGCGCGGTTTGGCAAATAGTACCGGCAATGCCGGTCGCGCGAGTTGCGCAAGCGGGTGCGGCCCCGGCCATTTCCGACGAGATGGTTCGCTGGGTGGAAGGTTGGCGATTGGCCGGAGAAATTGCGGAATCTTGTTTGGTGCTGCCGCCCCATTCCACGTCCGAGCGATCGGCTGTGCCCAATCCATCGAATCGCCCGCTCATCCTCCGCCCGGTTCAGTGCGAGGAGTCGGCGACCTATCTGCTCGCGGTAGCGCTCGACGCCGCTGCTCCGCGCGCAGCAGACTCCGCTGCGGCGCAGGTACTAAATCTGTTTTGCGAAACAGCGGCCGAATTCCATCAGCGGCGTGAACTTCAGGAGCGGCGGCGGCTGCACACGAACCTTCGCGAATTTGATCAGCTCGTTGCCCGGCTGCATGCCAACCTCGACCTGGACAAGACCGCCTATGCCCTGGCCAACGACGGCCGCTTGTGGATCGGCTGCGACCGCTTGAGCGTCGGCCTGATCCATGGCCAAAGTGTCCGCGTGCGAGCGATCAGCGGCAGCGACCAGGTCGATCGACGGTCTCAGCAGGTCGGCAGCCTGGAAGACTTGCTGGCGGCTGTCGCCGCGAGTGGAGAGCCGCTGCACTGGCCCGGCGAATCGAAAGGCGGCGAATTGCCGCCCCAGCTCGATACGCCGCTCCAGGCTTATCTCGATCTCGCCCACGCCCGCCGGCTGATCGTCGCCCCGCTGCGGGCGCAAGCAGCGGCCGAGTCAAGGCAGGACGCCGGACCACCAATCGGCGTATTGCTGGCCGAGACCTTCGACGATGTGCAATCGACCGAGCGACTTCGCCAGCGCGTGGACGATGTTGTTCGTCACGGCGGCGCGGCCCTGGCCAATTCGATTGCCTTTCACGAACTGCCGCTAAGGCCGTTGCAGGCGGGCATGGCGCAGCTGCTGCGATCGTTGCGACGGCGGCCGGTCCCAGCACTTATGGCGGCAGTTTGCGCGGCGGCGGTGGCGGCCGCCTTGGCCTTTATTCCCGCCGAGTTTTCCGTTCCAGCCTTAGGCACACTCCAGCCAGAAGGCCGGCGGCATTTGTTCGCGCCTGCCAGTGGCGTGGTCGAGCGAGTGGCGGTCGCACATGGCCAGCGCGTTGCCCCGGGGGACGAATTGCTGCGGATTCGCGATCCTGAGCTCGATCTCGACTACAGCCGCACCAGCGGCGAATTGCAGACTCACCAGGCACGGCTGGCGTCGATTCGAGCGCGCAGGTCCACGCGCAGCACGGCCACCGATCCGCAGCAAGAAGATCGCCAACTGGCGGCGGAAGAAGAACAACTCAAGCAACAGCTCAGCAGCCTGGCCGCCCAACTCGAGTTGCTGGAGCGCCGTCACGCCGAGTTGGTGGTCACCAGCCCGATCACGGGCATCGTGCTGACGTGGAATCCGGAGGAACTGCTCAGGGATCGCCCCGTCCGGGAAGGCCAAATGCTGATGACCGTGGCCGATCCGGCCGGGCCGTGGATCTTGGAGCTACGCGTTCCTGATACGGATATTGGGCCCCTGCTGGCCGCACAACGGCAAGGACCGTCCGAACTGCCCGTCACGTTTTTGCTGGAGACGGAGCCCGCAGCGACCTATCGCGGGCGAATTGCCAAGGTTGCCGAGGCCAGCGATTCCGCCGGCGGCGCTTCGCCGTCGGTGCTGGTTACCGTGCAATTGGAAAGCCAGACGCCGGCCAGCGCCCGGGCGGGCGCGGGGGTGGTTGCCCGCATCCACTGCGGCCCTAAGTCGATCGGCTATGTCTGGCTGCACGACCTGATCGACGCCGTCCGCACGCAGCTCTTGTTCTAAGCACACCAGGTTGGCGATCGGAGCCACTCATGAGTCGCTGGAAATTCGCCCTCAGGGTTTTGGCAGTCTGCACCGGGTCCATCGGGCTGGCGGTACGCGGATGGGCCAGCGACATTGCCGTCGAGTCGGTTGTAATCAACCTCGTTGCCGACGTGGAGGTTCCCGCGAACGAAGCGGGCCCGCTGGTCGAACTGAGTGTCTCCGAGCTGTCGCGCGTCGAGGCGGGTGCGGTGCTGGCGAGAATCGACGACCGCGACGCCGCGCTGGAATTGGCCCGCGCCCGGATTGCGGTGGAGCACGCCGAGCATCTCGCCGCCAACGACGTCAAAATCCGGCAGGGCAGGCAAGCGCTCAAGCTGGCCGAACTGGAGCTCAAACGAGCGGAAGACGCCAACCGCGAGGTGAGCGGCGTCGTCTCGGCCACGCAGATCGAAAAGCTGAAAATTGGAATCGAAAACGCGCAGCTCGAGATCGAGCAGGCCACGCGCGACCAGGCGGCCGCCCAGCGGGCCGTCGAAGCGGCGAAGAACGACCTGCAGCTCGCCCAGCGCGCCGTCGAGCGGCGGCGCATCGTGGCTCCCATCGCCGGGGTCGTCGTCGATATGCGCAAGCGGGCCGGCGAATGGCTCAAGCCGGGCGACACCGTCCTCCGCATCGTTCGCGACGACCGGCTGCGTGCCGAAGGTTTCATCGACGTGCAGCAGCTCACGGCATCCTTCCTGGGCGAGCCGGCCGAGCTCACGGTCGCGCTGCCGGGCGGCAAGTCCGCCATCGTGCGCGGCAAAGTGACCTTCGTCTCGCCGGAAGCCAACCCGATCAATCGCCAGGTCCGCGTCTGGGCGGAGTTCGAAAACCAGGACGGCCGGCTCCGTCCCGGGCTCTCCGCTCAGATGGTCATTCGGCCCACCCCAGGCAGCGCTCAGTAGCCCAGCTGGAGCTTTCGCGTCGATTCATGTCCCTCGCGACACCGCTGACCGCGCTGCCCACGGCGCGCCGCGACCTCGCGGCGTCGCCGACGCTCCTCCGCGGGCTGCGCTACTGGACGATCAAGGACCCAGTCGCCCTGCGGTACTATCAGCTGCGCGAGGAAGAGCACTTCATCTGGCGGCTGCTCGATGGGCGGCACACGCTGGATGAAATCGTGGCCGAGTTCGAGCGGCGTTTCGCCCCCCGCAGGCTAAGGCGCAGCGAGCTGGCCGGATTCCTGATGCTGCTGCACCGCGAGAGCCTCGTGCTTAGCCCAGCCTGGGGACAGGGGCCGCAGCTCGCGGCCAGGCGCGACCGCCAAATCTGGCAGCGGCGGCTGGCCCAGCTGAGCAACGTGCTGGCGATACAGCTCCCGGGGATCAATCCCGATCGATTGCTGACGGTCCTCGCGCCGCGGCTAAGGTGGATTTTCTCCGCGTGGTGCGGCGCGGCCGCAGTGGCGCTGGTCGTAGCGGCAGGAATTCTGGCGGCCCTCCATTTCGGTGCACTGGTCGAGCGCTTGCCGCACGTTCGCGATTTTCTAGGGCCCGCCAATTGGCTGTGGCTGGCCGCCGCTCTGGCCTTGGTGAAGTCGCTGCACGAACTGGGCCACGCCGTGGCCTGCAAACACTTTGGCGGCGAGTGCAATCGGCTGGGACTGATGCTCCTGATTTTCACGCCAGCGCTCTATTGCGACGTTTCCGACTCGTGGATGTTTACCAGCCGCTGGCGGCGCATCGCCGTCAGCGGAGCGGGCATGGCCGTGGAACTGGTTCTGGCCGCGCTGGCTCTGATCCTGTGGTCGGCCAGCGAGCCCGGCTGGTTCAATTCGCTGTGCCTCAACATCGTATTCGTTTGCTCGGTGGGCACGCTGCTAATCAACGGCAATCCGATGCTGCGCTACGACGGCTACTACATTCTCGCCGACCTGCTGGGAGCTCCAAATCTGCGGCAGCAGGCTTCTGCGGCGATCGGCCGCGGGCTCGTCCGCCTGCTGACAGGCGTGGAGGTGGAGCAGCCGCGATTGCTCGCCGAACCCGGCTGGGCCGTGCTCTGGGCGTATGGCCTGGGCTCAGCGGCTTATCGCGTGCTGGTGCTCGTCGCGGTTCTGTGGTTTGTGCACTCGGTGTTAGCCTCACACGGCCTGGCCGTCGTTGCGCAGGCGATCGTCGTGTTAACGCTGGCGGCTGTTACCGTCCCGCCCGCGGTCGGCGGAGTGCGCTGGCTCAGCGATCCGGCGCGGCGGAAGCAGATCAAGCCGTGGCGTGTGGGCGTTGCCATACTCGGGCTGATCGCGCTGGCGGCTGCGGTCCTGCTGGTGCCGCTGCCTTCCCGGATTACCGCGCCAGTCGTGCTCCGGCCCGAGGGCGCTCGGCGGGTCTACGTCACGACGCCGGGCCGGGTCGTTTCAACTCTCGCGGCCGGCTCGCAGGTGACGGCGGGCCAAGAAGTGGCCCGCTTGCAAAATCCCGCGCTGGAGCGGCAGGTAGTCGCGCTCCGGGGACGCTGCGAGGCGCAGCGCGTTCACCTCCGCCAGCTGGAGCTGCGCCGGCACGACGATGAGAGCCTGGGGGACCAGCTTCCAGCCGCAGCCAGGCTGCTAGCTGACCTGCAGACGCAACTTGCTCAGCAAGAACGCGAGCTGGCGCGGCTAACGCTGACCGCGCCCACCAGCGGCACGGTGCTGCCACCGCCTCCGCGGCCCGATCGCCCGGCGGCCGGCGAATTAGCAGAATTCGCGGGCACGCCGCTCGACGAGCCGAACCGTGGCTGCAGGCTGGAGTCGGGAACGCTCGTCTGCCTGGTCGGCGATCCGGCGCGGCTGGAAGGTGTGGCGATCGTCGATGAATCGGCTGTCCAGCGGCTGCGGGTTGGTCAGCGGGTGCGCTTGCAGCTAGCCGAGCTGCCGGGAAAAGTCCTCCACGGACAAGTGACCGAAGTCTCGCGATTGAATTCCGGTGAGCTGCCAGACGAGATCGTCGCCCGCGGAATGTTGCCTCTGGAGCGCCGGCCCGACGGCGGCATCCGCAGCGTGCGAACCTACTACGAGGCGGTTGTTGTCGTTGATCAGCACACCGCGCCGCTGCTTATCAACGCGACGGGCTGGGCCCGGATCGAAGCGGCGCCGCAGCCGCTCTGGCTCCATATATATCGTGCCCTGCGGAGTACATTCCGCCTGGCATGGTGAGACTCGCTGCGTCCGTCAGGGAACGAGGTAAGCAAGACCCGCGACGGCGCCCGCTTCGTAAATCGCACCGCGCAGGCTGACCGGCGGCCGGTAGAAGCAGTACGGCGTGTAAGTGCCCGGCCGATCATGCCTCATGGTGTAGATGCACTCGTGCGGCGGAAAGGCGCCCGCCATATACGGCCAGGCGGCGATTCGGCCGGCAAAGTGGACCGCCGAAACCGCCGGTTGGGCCAGGCCATGGCTGCGGCCGTGGCGTTCGAGGTTGACGTCCTCGAAATAGAGCGGCCGGTG
>DASRJB010000729.1:0-10450 GCA_035649715.1 Pirellulaceae bacterium | reverse complement strand
CTGCGGACGCCTGCTGCTTCGGAAACTGCTTCGCTTCTGCTTCGCTTTTTGCTTCGGCTCTACGCACCGGCTCACCCGTGGCGGCTCGGAAATGATCGTCTGTGACCGGGGCATAATGTTCCAGGGCAACGGCCTGTGAATTCCCGAGCCACTCGCAAACCGCCAACCTGGAGAATGGATTTGACTCGATCAGGTGCCGCTTCTGGGCTGCCCGGAAGAACTGCTTGGCAATCCCCGTCCGGCGTCGAACGGTGTTATCGCTGAGCTCGTCCCGCCCGTTGTCGCGGTCGTTCGCTTCCGTTGCCAGCCACACCCGGAACGCCTCTGCGTCGGCTGGGGATATCGACCGGAGGAGCTTGCCGATGCTCATTGCTCTCCTTGTGCCCAGTTCCAGTCGCTGCAGACCACACTGAGCCCCAGCGGACGACGCTGGGTCTCACTGCTGGTCACTTAGCTCAGCCGTCCGACAGAGTGCGCCAGGATCGCCAGTCTGCGCCATTGTTTGGTAGTTGGCGTCCTCTTGGTCGCTTGGCGCACTCTGTCGTCACCAGGCAGCCACCAAATCCGCGGTCCACCGAATCCACTCGGCTTGACAATCACGCCCAGCACGGCCTTTGCCCGGTCGAGCGTCCGAGGCGCAATGCCGTCGAGCTCGGCTTGATCCTTCAGTTCATTCGCCGGCAGAGGTCCGCCCTCGAGCCTGCACCGAAGCCAGCCAACTGCCCTGTCCAGAGCCGTCTCTCCCGATGCCCCATCGTTTTCCAAGGACAGGGCCTCGTCCGCGTTCATTTCCACCGGCTTGTTCTCCCAACTGACCCGCGGCGGGTCGTCGAAGATCGAGAACGCCAAGCCAGGTAGCTCCGCGGCGAGATTACTTTTTCCAGGCAGCAGCGAAGAAACAGCCACCTGTGCCGACCGTTAGGGCAGCTTGGAAGATTCGGCAGGGCGGTCGGCCGGCGCCCGTGCTGCTGGGGATCCTCTACAGCGACAAGGTGGCGCTGTGCGGCCCTGCTGGTGAGGAACGCCACGGCAGTCGCAACATGACCACCGCATACCACTCAAAACCGACGTCTTTCCCTCGTCGGCCGAACCTTGGCGATCTGCGGGTAGCCTCGCCTCTTGGCCAACCAAAAAGACAGAGGCCCGCGTGGGGCCTCCAGGGCGACGACATTGCGGATCGTCGCACTCGGTCGGCGGCGACCGGCTAGGTGCCCGCTGCCGCTAACGAATCCTCCAAACGCGTGCGGCTCCGTCTCGGCCGCCGGAGGCCAGCAGTGTGCCGTCTGCGTTGAAAGCGATCGTGTGTATCGTGCTGGTGTGGCCGAGGTAAGTTGCCAGCAGCTGGCCGGTGGCAGCGTCCCACAGCTTGAGCGAGCCGTCCTGGCCGCCGGTGGCCAGCCGCGTGCCGCTGGGCGAGAAGGCAATCGCCCAAATGTCGCCGCGGTGCCCCTCCCACGAATGCAGCAGCTTGCCGCCGGCGGGATCCCAGATGCGAATCGTGCCGTCCCAGCCGGCGGAGGCCAGCCGGCTACCCTCGGGGTTGAACGACAGGCTATAGATCGGCCCGGCGTGGCCTTCCAGCGGCAGCCGCTGCTTCAGCGTCTCGGCATGCCAGAGGCGGACGATTTTGTCGCTGCCGGCGGTGGCCAGCGTTTTGCCGTCCGGCGAAATGGCGACCGTATAGACCGCTCCGGGTTGCTCCGCAGTGACGAGCGGTTTGTCCTGGCCGAGCGACCAGACATGCAGACCCCCATTGCGGTCGCCGGCGAAGAACTTGTCGCCCGCGCCGATTGCCAGGCCACGGACGGCGTTGGGATGCCTGAATTCCTGGAGCGATTCCAGGGACGTGCGGTTCCAGATTTTCAGCAGGCCGTCGTCGCCGGCGGTGGCGATGTATTTGCCGTCGCCCGAAAACCGCGACGCCCACACGACACCGCGGTGGGCCTCGAAGGTCGATTGCACGGCTTTCGTTGGCCAGTCCCACAACCGGACGGAACCATCTTCGACGGCCATCGCGACCGTATTGCTCTGGGGATCAAACGCCACCGACCAAACCGCACCGGCATTGGCCGGCAACACCGCGGCGGGTTTAGCGGCGGAAGCCAGCGCACGGGTCCAGCTCGCCAGCCGCGGCAAGACCATGCCAGCCAGCAAGCCGACGGCAAGGACCGCGACGCTAACGCCGGCAAAGATCCAGCGGTTGCGAGCGGCCCGCTGCTTCAACTCCGTCTGGCAGACGGCCGGCAGATCGGCCGACGAACTGCGCATGTGAGCCCAGTGAAAGTCGAGCACCTCGGCCAGGTCGGCCGCCGTTTGATAGCGGTCCTCCGGCTTTTTGGCCAGCAGCTCATCGACCATCTCGGCCAGCCACTCGGGCACGTCCGGGTTCAGCTCGCGGAGCGGCCGGTGCTTCGACTCGGCGATCTGCTTCAGAATCGCCAGCGCCGAGTTGCCCTGAAACGGCGGCTGTCCGGCGCACATCTCGTAAAGGATCGCTCCCAAGCTGAACAAGTCGGACCGCGGATCGGCCGACTCGCCCAGCGCTTGTTCCGGCGCCATATAAAGCGGTGTGCCGGTGACGAAGCCGGTGCGGGTGAGCTTCACGTCGTCGGCGATGCGGGCCAGGCCGAAATCGGTGAGCTTCACCTTGTCGTGCGGCGGCTCCAGCAGGATGTTGCCCGGCTTCACGTCGCGGTGCGTCAGCCCCTGAGCGTGCGCTGCTGCCAATCCCTGTGCCGCTTGCAGGCCGATCCGGACGATCTCCTTTAGCGGCAACCGCTTCTCGCGCAAGAGCCGCTGCTCCAGCGTCTCACCCGCCACGAGCTGCATCACCAGATAGGGCAGGCCGTTATCGGCCGCCTTTTCGACCTGGTGTACGGCCACGACGTTTTCGTGCGTAATCGACGCGGCTGCGCGGGCCTCGCGGCAGAATCGCTGCCGGGCCGTTTCGTCGCTAGCCAACTCCGGATCGAGTACTTTCAGGGCGACATTCCGCTGCAGCCGCGAATCGAATGCTTCGAGCACGATGCCCATTCCGCCGCGGCCAATGACGCGCATTACGTCGAACCGCTCCAGGCGGCCGAGATACGCCGGGTCGGTCGGCGGCAACAGGAAGTTCGTCGAGCTATCGCGGAGCCGCTGTTTCACCTCGGGCGATGGTGTTTCGGGAGCGAGCGTTTGCGCCAGGGCGGGGGCTTGTTCCATCGCGCGGAGCGCCGGCCAGTAGGCGCTCTGTGCGGCAGGCACGGCTTGGTGCAACTGCTGGACGACCTGCGAGAGGTTCGTCCCGCCGATGGCCAGCTCCTCCAGCTTCGCCTGGCAGCATTCGCACTGATCTAAATGCTGCGTCCAGACCTCTTGCTGCGGGCCAGGCGCCAGGCCACCGAGCAGTTCGCGCAATTCTTCCGTCGCCGGGCAAGGAGTTTTCATCTCAGACTTCCTCCTGCTGCCGCAGCGCTTCGACTTCGTCCTTCAGCCGTGCCAGCACGCGGCTCTTGGCGACGTAGATCGCCCCCGGCGACAGGCCGACTCGCCGGCCCACTTCGGCCGCTGACTGCCCCTCGACCGCCATCAGCCAGAAGGCTTGCCAGGTCTTGTCCTGGAATTCGCCCTTGATGCGGTCCATCGCCAGGGCGGCCAACCGCCGCTGATACTCCAGCTCCCAGGCGTCGTCGCCCGCGTCGCTCGGCTGGGCATCGAGCATTCGATTGGTCGTCGTATCGCCCGATCCCTGCGGGCGGATTTTGCGGGCGGCGAAAAAGTTGAGAATCTTGTTCCGCGTGATCGTGAACAGCCAGCCGCGAAACGTGCCTTGCCGGCGGTCGTAGTCGAGACGGCCAATGGCGGAAGAAACCGACCGCAGCACGTCCTGCATCAGATCGGCGGCATCGGCGTCTTGCAGACCCCGCTTGCGGGCAAAGCCATAGACAACCGGCCCGTAAAGCTGCACGAATTCGTGCCACGCCGAGTGGTTGGCCCCGTCGCGAATTTGCACCAGCAGGCTGGCTCGCGTGAGCGGGGATTCGTCCACGGCCATGATCGATCCCAAACGTGGTCCTTGTCACCCGCCTTGCCGGCAATGATACGCCGCGGTGGCCGGCGGGACGAGGGCCGGCGTGAGATGTCAGCTTTTTCAGGTTATGGGGCATGGCTGGACAGTTCGACGAAACCTCAACGTTCGGCAAATTTGCGGGCGGCATCGGCCGGCTGATGCACTACCACTTGCACGCCCGTCGCAACGCCGTCACCCGGATTGACGACCAGCCGTTCACCGCCGTGGATGCCTTCGGCCACGATGACGCGGTCGCCTAGATCGCGGCCGAGCGTCACTCGCTTTACCTCGATTTGGTTCTGGTCATTCACCAGGGCCACGTGCGGCCCGTTGGTCTTCATGAGCAGTGCGTTGGTCGGAATCGACCACGAACTGCTGCTCTGCGGCGCCGCGAGCGTTACCTGAGCGTAGCTGCCGGGCTGAAAGTGATGCTCGACGTTGTCGAGCTCAATTTCCGCAAGCATCGTGCGGCTGGCAGCATCGACCGACTCAGCGATTCGCGTGATCGCGGCCATAACGGGCTGCGTCTGCGATTCCGGCAGACGAATGGTGGCCGCAACGCCCGGCGCGGTCTGCATCGCGTAGGTCTGCGGCACGCTGAGCTGCACGCGAATCTTGCTCAAGTCTTCGATCACAAACAGCGGCTCCTTGCCGGCCGTCACGAGCATGCCCACTTCCGCGATGCGGCCGGTGATGACGCCGTCGAACGGAGCGACGATGCGCTTGAACGCTTGCAACTCCTTCAGCCGCTCGACATTCGACTGCCGGCTCTTCGCCGTGGCTTCGCGGGCCGCGATGATGGCGGCTCGCGTCTGCAGGTTCGTCCGCCGCCGGGCCACGTCGGATTGAGCGGCAGCCACTTCGGCGGCTCGCGCCTGCAACTGACGCTGATAGGTATCCAGCTCTTCCTGCGATATCGAGCGGCTCTGCACGAGCTTGTCGCGGCGGGAAAGCTGCGACTTTCCCAGTTCGTATTCGGCTTGCACGCGGGCGAGTTGTGCTTCCACGACCTTCAGCTCGGCCTCGGCTTCGGTCCGTTCCGCGCGCGCCTGCACGGCTGCCGCCGCCGCCTCGCTGGCCAGCGCCTCGCCTTCGGCGACTTCCTGGTCGAGCTCCGGCGTCTCGATTTCGGCCAGCAGCTCGCCGGCCTTCACCACAGCGCCCAAGTCGCGATGCCAAGCCGTTAGATAGCCGCTGGCGCGGGCATGGAGCGTGGCGGTTTGCCAAGGTCGGAACGTCGCCGGCAACGTCACGCTGGAATGCGCTGCCGGCGTGGGTCGTAAGATCGTGACTGTCTTCGCTGGCTCCACGTGCGATTCCACAGCGGCGGACGCAGCTTGTTCGGACCGCCATGCTTCGACGCCAGCCGCGAGCGCCATCCCGCCCAGCACGGCGAAACCGGCGGCCCAAGCGGCCTTGGTGAGGCCGCGGCGCGGAGCGTTTTCGCGCGCCAGTTCCCGGCGAGCTTGCCGCTCGACCAGTGCCGGCACCCTCATCGTCGAGCGGCCCAGCGAGACTTTAGATTCAATCAGGCCTTGATCGGAAGCAACGGACATGGGTCTCTCCAGTGGAGGTTTTTGTTAGCGTGCCCTACAAGAGGAAATACAGGGCGAACGGGCGAACCTTACACGCCTCCAGATTTTTCAGACGGGTGGCAGTGGTCGGCGCAGCCGCGGCCGACCACTGTCACAGCCACCCGTTGTCACTCGGCAGCCGGGGCACTTCCGCGGCGGAGCAGGCTATAGACGACGGGGACGAACAGCAGGGTCGTCAACGTGGCGATGAGCAGGCCGCCGATGACGGCGCGGCCGAGAGGAGCGTTTTGTTCGCCGCCTTCGCCGAGGCCCAGCGACATCGGCAGCATGCCGATGATCATCGCCGCGGCGGTCATCAGCACCGGACGCAGGCGAGTGCGGCCGGATTCCAGGGCGGCTTCCAGCGCAGGGAGGCCTTCGCCCCGTTGCTCGTTGGCGAACGTGACCAGCAGAATGCTGTTCGCCGTCGCCACGCCGATCGACATGATCGCGCCCATCAGGGCCGGCACGCTGAAGGTCGTTTGCCAGAGGAAGAGCGACCAGACGATGCCGACGAACGCACCGGGCAAAGCCGTGATGATGATGAACGGGTCGAGCCAGCTCTGAAAGTTTACGACCATGAGCAGATAGACGAGCACCGCGGCAAAGGCGATGCCCAGGCCGAGACGGACGAACGCCGAGTTCATGCTTTCGACCTGGCCCCGCATAGCGATCGTGTCGCCGGGGCCTAGCTTCGTGCGGAATTCGGCCAACACGCGGTTAATCTCGCGGGCGACGCTGCCCAGGTCGCGGCCCTGCACGTTGGCATAGACATCGAACGTCGGCTGCACGTTGGTGTGGTTGGCCACTTCGGGCGTCACGCTCCGCTCGACCGTGGCGACGTTCGCCAAAAGCTGCGGCCCGCCGGCGGCGGAGCTAAGCGGCAGGGCATTGATGCTATCCACGCTGTCGAGCTTGTAGGTCGGCGTGCGGGTCTCGACGAGGTACGAGATTCCCATCCGGGGATCGACCCAGTAATTCGGCTGCACCTGGCCGCTGCCGGATAGCGAAACCAGCACACTGTTTGACACGTCCTGCTGCGTCAGACCCAGCTCGCGAGCCCGTGTCTGATCGACGTCGATGTGCAGCTTCGGCACGTTCATCACCTGGTGCAGGTGCACGTCGGTCGCTCCCGGAATCTGGCGAATCCGCTCGGCGATTTCGCTGGCCAGGGCGATGTTCTGCGGACGATTCAGCCCAGCGATCTGGACGTCGATCGGCGCCGGCAAGCCGAAATTCAAAATCTGGCTGACGATGTCGGCCGGCTGAAAGAAGAACGTCAGGTTCGGAAACCGCTCGGGCAACTCGCGCCGCAACTGCGCCATGTACTCGGGCGTCGAATGCGAGCGGTGATGCGCCAGAGCGACGAGGATTTCGCCGTCGGCCATGCTGGTCGTGGCACTGTCGCCGAAAGCCATCGCATAAGTGCGATTGGGCAGGCCGATGTTATCGAGCACCAGCTCGACCGCGTGTGGCGGCAGGATCTCCCGGATCGCGGCTTCGACCTGACTGAAATAACGCTCGGTCTCTTCCACGCGTGTGCCGGCCGGGGCCCTGACGTGCAGCCGGAACTGGCCCGTATCGACGGTGGGAAAGAAGTCGCGGCCGACCCGCGGCAGGATCAGTAGCCCGCTGGCGACGATCAGACCAAAGATTGCAAACACGGCGAGCCGATGTTGCAAGTTCCACTGCAATAGCGCGACGTACGCATCGCGAAACTGCTCGAACCGCCGCTCGAACGCCGCGTGCAAGCGGCCGAACCAGCCGGACCCGTGACCGCGGTTCAGCTCGGCGGGCAGCAGGTAATCGACCATCGTCGGCACGATCGTCCGCGAGAGCAAGTACGAGGCGAGCATCGCGAACGCCACGGCCAGCGCCAGCGGCGTGAACAGGTATTGGGGAGCGCCATCGAGGAACAGCACCGAGACAAACACGATACTGATCGTCAGCGTCGAGACGAACGTGGGGCCGGCGATCTGCATCGCCCCGTCGAGAATCGCTTGCCGCAGCGGCTTGCCAAGGCCGAGGTTGCGGTGGATGTTTTCGATCTCGACCGTCGCGTCATCGACCAGAATGCCGACCGCCAGGGCCAGGCCGCCAAGCGTCATTACGTTCAGCGAATGGCCCAGCAGGAACAGCGCGCCGATCGACGACAGGATCGCCAGCGGAATCGACACGGCCACAATCAGTGTGCTCCGCCAACTGCCGAGAAACACAAGGATCATCGTCGCCGTCAGCAGGCCGGCGATTATGCTTTCGGTCACCACACCGCCAATCGCCGCCGTGACAAACAGTGATTGATCGAACAACAGGTCGATCCGCAAATCCGACGGCGCGGCGGCCCGGATCTGCGGCATCATCTGCTTGACGCGGTTGACGATGTCGAGCGTCGACGCGTTGCCGTTTTTCAGCAGCGTGACGAGCGCCCCGCGGCTGCCATTGCGGCGGACGATCGTGGTTTGCGACGTGCTGCCGTCGCGGACCTGGGCCACGTCGCGCATATAGACGGTCGCGCCGCCGACGACCTTGATAGGGATATCGTTGAACTGCTCGGGCGTGGGCGGCGTGTTGTTGAGCGTGACCGGGTATTCGTGCGTGTCGATGCGGGCCACGCCGGTCGGGGCGGCCAGGTTGTACGCGCTGATCGCGTCGGCCACCTCCTTAGGCGAGATGCTTTTGGCTTGCAACAGCCGCGGGTCGAGATCGACCATCACCTGCCGTTCGCGGCCGCCGTAGGGCGTGGGCAGCGTCAGGCCCTGCACGGTCGAGAGCTGGTTGCGGAGGATGTAGAGGCCGTAGTCATAGACCTCTTCCTCGGACATGGTGTCACTGGAGAGGCCGATTTGAAGAATCGGCACGCTCGAGGCGTTGAACCGGACTATGATCGGCGGCTGAATGCCCGGGGGCATGAGGGCCCGGATCGCCTGGCTGGCGGAGGTCACTTGCGACAGGGCCGTGCCGATGTCGGTGCCCGGATGAAAGTAGATTTTGATGACGGCGACGCCGCTCAGCGTTTGCGACTCCATCCGCTTGATGCCGTTCACGTTGGACGAAAAGGCGTACTCGCTGTAGGTCGTGATCCGCTTCTCGACCTCGCTGGCATCCATCCCTTTGTAGGTCCAGATGACCGTGACGACCGGGATGTCGATTTCTGGAAAGATATCGGTCCGCATCTGGCTGATCGCCGCGACGCCGAGCACGACGATGAGCAGGGCCATCACCGCAAACGTATAAGGCCGCTTCAGGGCGAGCTGGACTATCCACATGGCTGATTCCTTGGCAGTTTGAAGTGGGCTGCGCAAGGAAATACAGCCGGCCCGCGGCGATCTTACACGGCGCGAAATCTGCAGACGGCGAATGGAAGAACCGCGGATTTCAGGCGGATGCGGCAAGAGGCATTCTTACGGCCTTTCCATCCGGGCACCTACGAAATCCGCGGTTTTCTCTCTAATTTCCCAGCCCTTAGGAAGATCTTTGCGTCTTCGTGTAAGAGTCCGCCGCCTGCCCGGTAAAGCCTGGTGTTACGCAACGACGCCGCGGTCCACCGAACACCGCCACCCGACTTGCGAACCTAACGTATTTGAGGTTTCACCCATTTGTTTGAAAGGAGCACAGTCATGTCTCAGAAACTCGCGGGCAAAGTGGCCGTCGTCACCGGCGCGTCGAAGGGGATCGGAGCCCAGATCGCCCGACAACTGGCGGCTGATGGCGCAGCCGTTGTGGTCAATTATTCCAGCAGCAAGGAAGGGGCCGATAAGGTCGTCGCCGAAATTACTAAGGAAGGGGGCAGGGCGGTCGCGGTGAAAGCGAACTTGTCGAAACCGGCCGAAGTCGAAGGGCTGTTCATCGACACGAAGAAGAAATTCGACCGGCTGGACATTCTCGTCAACAACGCCGGCATCTACGAATTCGCCCCGCTCGAAAGCGTAACGCCCGAGCATTTCCACAAGCAGTTCGACCTGAACGTGCTGGGCCTCGTGCTGGCGACGCAGCAGGCCGCGAAGCATTTTGGCGCCGCCGGCGGCAGCGTCGTCAACGTCAGCTCCGTTGTGGCGACGCTCGCTCCGCCCAACACGGCGGTCTATAGCGCCACCAAAGCTGCAGTCAACGCAATCACCCGCTCGCTGGCTCAGGAATTGGGGCCGCGTAGGATTCGCGTCAACGCGGTCAACCCCGGCATGGTCGAGACCGAAGGCACGCGCTCGGCCGGTATCACCGACAGCGACTTCCGCAAGACGGTGGAAGCCCAAACGCCGCTGGGCCGCATCGGCCAGCCGCAAGACATCGCCCCCGCCGTGGCGTTCCTCGCCTCGGACGACGCGGCCTGGATCACCGGTGAAACGCTCTACATTTCCGGCGGCCTGCGTTGATACGCGCCGTACAGCACGGGCAGCCCGCCGTAGAGCACGATGGTTCTAGTTCGCCCCTGCTGGCCGATGGGCCACGGTATCCGGCCATCGCTCAGCCCGACGATGCGGACTAGCCTCCGGCGCTCATCCCCGACGCGCTGGCCGATGCGGAAGAGGTGCGTACGATAAGGGCCGAACTAGAGCCGGTGGCGGAGCATGCCGACCAGTGTGATTTGACGGCAGAATGGGTGCCAGGAGTACGCCATCCTTTCGCACCGCGTGTATGTCTCGGTCCGCCGCTCCCACGAGGGCGGCAGTGAACGTCAAACAGAGAGTATTGGCGATGGTGAATTGCCGCGGGCTAACTCGTTTCATAATGTGATTCTAACTGCCGTGCTTATGCGGCTCCGTCGGCGATCGTTTTAAGTTGTTGTACAGCACTTCTGACCAAGTCACGTGTGCGGGGCAAACGGAAG
>DASRJB010000728.1:0-14910 GCA_035649715.1 Pirellulaceae bacterium | reverse complement strand
CGCATGAACTGTGGCCAGTCGGCCGCTCGCAGTGGCGAGAGTACGAGCGCCGCCAGGCATGCAGCCAGCGCTGCGACGGGTGTTCGAGCTTTCATCTGGAATTGCTCCTCATTCAGCACGCGTGCCCACGGCGACCTGCTTGTAGCGATAGGCCCACACCTGTCGGTCGCGGTGGTTGAACAGCACGAAGACGTTGTGCTCGGGATCGAAATCCATCGCGCCGACCCAGGGGTTGCCGGGGCCGCTCGCCACGTTCAAGTCAGTCCAAGTGTTCGCGCCGGCGTCGTAGGTCCAGGTGATGGAATCGCTGCCGCCCCCGTATTGCGTTTCGCGTTTGCCGCTTTGGAGCAGCAACACTTTCTGAAACGGCTCATAGACAAACCCCGCGCCGTGAACTCCCGCCGGCTGCACGGGCGGCTGCTTGTTCTGCCACGTATTACTGGCCGGATCGTAGGTCCAAGTCTCGGCGGGCTTCCCGTCCCGCGGCGCGACGTAAAGCACCAGCAGGCCGCTGCGCTGATCGAACGCCGCCGTTTGATAGCCGGCGTCGCGCGGATAGTCTCCCGTGGTCTTTCGGTCGAGCCAGGCCGACGCGGCGTACGGATCGCTCGACTTCGTGTCGATGACCCAGAACGGCTTCTCCTCCTTGAACGGCGAAAACTTGACGGGAATTAGCAGGCCGCGCTGCCAGTCGTAGGCATACCGCTTCGACGGCTCGCCGTACGTCCGGTCGAGATACGCCGCGGCGCGAAAGCGGTCGGTCGCCAGGTCGTAGCTGCACAGCCGGTACTCGCCCCCCTTGTTATAATACTCGGTGATCGCCAGATCGCTTTCAGTGCCGCCGATCACCGGCCCGATCCAGGCGACCTTCAAAAACGGATCCCAGGTGCGGCCGCCCGAGCAGCCGCGAGAGGCCCGCCGGTCGCCCCAGCCGGCCATCTCTTCGTTCGGCCGCCGCTGCACGAACTGTTCCGTGCCGAGGTCCAGCAGGGTCAGCTCGTTGGTGTAGCCGCTGCAGCCGCCGTAGCGGAAGAAGAGCCGGTTGGCAGCGTCGTAGTTCCAGCCCATCTCGCCGAAGGCGGCTTCGGCCTGGATGCCAATTTTCAGGTTCACCCATTGGTTGACCGGAAACTCGTCGCCGAACCGCGGATTCCGTGGGCGGTAAATGCGCGGTGGCACGCTGGCGTCGGCCTGGCGGAAGGCTGCGACCGCTTCCGCGCTCACTTTATCGCCGATCTGCTCGAGGGCATCGGCAGCTGCGGCGCGAACCAGCCGGTCAGTCTCCTTTTCGAGCAGTTCCCGCAAACGGCTAATCGCCTGCGGCCCGCCGATCTGGCCCAGGAACAGCGCCCCGGCGTGCCGCCGGAATCGATCGGGGCTGGCCGCTGCGGCGAGCAATGCGGCGAGCGATTCGCTGCTGCCGATGCGCCCCAGGGCTTTTGCGCTGCGAAAGGCCAGCGTTCCGGAACCGGGCGTCTCCTTCTCCAACTGCGCCCGCAGCGACGCCGAGGCCTGCTCGCCGCCGACGACTCCCAGCGCGTCGATTGCCGCGCCATTGCCGCGGCCGGCCCAGGCCCGCAAATCGTCGAGCGCCTCGCGCCCGGCTTTGCGGGCCGTCACGTAGCAGACTGTCGGCTCGTCCAGGTATGAATTCGTGAGGGCCAGCAGCCGCTCGCCATAGTGGCTCTGCTCCAGGCCGCGCACCAGCGTGTCGCGATCGGCCTTGGGCAGGATCTCGCGGACTCGCGCGGTGGCCTCGGGGCTGCCAGTCGCGGCCAGGTGCATCTGGGCGTAGCCCGGGAACCAGCCGAACTGGAGCTTTGTGGAACAGAGCTCGCTGAGGGCCTTCGTCGCCGGCTGCCGGCCCGCGCGCGACCAGGCGGCCAGGCAGCGGACGCGCCACCGCATCTGCTCCCACTCGCTACGTTTTTCCAGCGCCGGCAGCTCGCCGACCAGCTTGGCGCACGCCGCTTCGCCCTCGGCGGGCGCTGGCAGCGGCAGGAGGGCGGTAATGATGTGCTCGTCCGGTTTGTTCGAGGGCATCGGACCGAGGAGCTGCTGCCGCACGCGCCGCACGGCGGCGCTAGGGTCGCCCGCGGTGTGGTACTTGGCCAGCGCGGCTGCGTCGCCGCGCTTGGCGAACAGCAGTCGCAGGGCCGCCGCCCGCAGCGGCGGATAGGGCGAAGCGAGCAGCGGCTGCAAGTCGGCGTTCGGTGGAAAGGCGACGGCGAGGCTGACGCGGCCTGCCGGAAACGCATCGACGCGCTCGTCGCGCCCCAGCGGCGCGAGCGAATCGAGCGTCTCGATGGCCTGGGCGGCGGCGAGGGCCACGGCAACATCGGAGCTGACGAGCGCCGCCGCCAGCGGGGGAATGGCGCGGCCATCGCGAAGCCAGCCCAGCTCCCAGGCAGCCGCGCGGTCGCCGCGGGCTAGCGCTGCGGTCAGCGTCTTCAATCGCTCGTCGTCGGCGCGGTGTACCACGACGATGCCGTTGCTCTTGGTCCAAGCCAGGCCCCACTGCCGGCAAGCGTCGTCGAGCAGGGCGTGCGTATTCGCCGCCTCGCCGACGAGCGCGCGCCCGGCCAGCGTTTCGGGGCAGGCCCAGCGAAGTTGTTCTCGCTCGCTCAGCAGAGTCAGCAACTCGCTGGGCGTGTACCAGGCCGTCGGGACCAGCTCGGCGCTTTGCAACCGCCCGCTGCAGACGACTGCCAGATAGCACGCTAACGCGGTGCGAATTCGCATGACCGATCTCCGGCGGGTTTTGCGGCTACCAGGATAATGCGGCCAAGCGCGGCAGGGCAAAGCGCTAGTTGTTATGATGCGGTCCACGGCATTGGAATTCTGGTGAGGGAGACGAGCGATGCGCACATCGATTCTGGCGGCGATATTGGGCTGGCTGGCCTTGGCCGAGGCGCGAGGGCAGAACATCGAGCTTGTCGCCGGCGGCGGAGAGACGCCGGAGGGCGTGGCCGCGACCAAGGCGAAGCTCGGCAATCCGTTCGGCGTCGATTTCGACGCGGCAGGCAACTTGTTCTTTGTGGAGATCGACGGCCATCGCGTCTGCCGCATCGATCCGGCGGGCAAGCTGACGCGAATTGCCGGGACGGGCGTCAAGGGCGACGCAGGCGACGGCGGCCCGGCCCTGTCCGCGCAGTTCAACGCCTTGCATAACCTGGCCGTTGGCGACGGCGGCGATATTTACCTGGCCGACACGCTCAATCACAAGGTCCGCAAGCTCGACAAGAGCGGGCAGATCACAACGATCGCCGGCACGAGCAAGGGATTCAGCGGCGATGGCGGCCCCGCGGCGAGGGCCCAGTTCAGCGGCATTTACTGCGTCAGCCTCGATCCATCCCGCGAGCGGCTGTACCTGGCCGACCTCGACAACCGCCGCATCCGCATGATCGTGCTCAAGACGGGAATCGTTACCACTGTGGCCGGTAACGGCGAAAAAGGCGTACCTGCAGATAGCGCAGCCGCCGCCGAGTCGCCGCTGGTCGATCCGCGGGCGGTCGCCGCAGATAGCGCCGGCAACGTCTATGTCCTGGAGCGGTCGGGGCACGCGCTGCGGGTCGTCGATCGGCAGGGCAAAATTCGCACGCTCGCCGGCACCGGCCAGCGTGGCGCAACCGGCGACGGCGGCCCGGCCCGCCAGGCGACGCTGAGCGGCCCCAAGCATCTGTGCATCGACAAGGACGGTGGCATCATCATCGCCGACACCGACAACCACGTGATTCGCAAGCTCCTCGCCGACGGCACGATCGTCCGCCTCGCCGGCAGCGGCCGCCGCGGCCCCGGCGGAGTCCCCGGCCCCGCCCTGGCGGTCGAGCTCGATCAGCCGCACGGCGTCTACGTCCACCCCAGCGGCGACCTCTACATCGCCGACAGCCTCAACCACCGCATCCTGAAAATCGACCGGCCCTAGCATGCCGCAGTTCGTCAGACATCCACCTCCGCCGGGGCGATGACCAGGGCGGAGTCTTTGGCACCGGTCCAGCTGGGAAGTTTCACCGTGGTGGCTTGCCAGCCGGGGTGGGAGAGGCGGCCTTGGAAGGGGCCGGGGCCGGAGACGGAGCCGGCGAGCTTGTAACGGGCGGGGTCGTGGTTCTTGGGAACGTCGCAGGCGGCCCCTTCTTCCCCGGCGGCGATCGGCCGCAGCGCGAAGAACCGGTCGAGCACGGCTGCCGAGTCGGTCAGGACGTTGCGGGCCGCCGCCCCGATTTGTTCATCGGAGAATTCGCCCAGCGGCTGCTGGATGAGATCGACCAGGCGGGCTTCCCGTTGGAGGGCGGCCAGCAGCGTGATTGCCTCGCTGCGCGAGGGCACGGGGGATTCCAGGCGAGCCGGCGGTGCTGCCGTTTTTGCTGCCGTGTCGATTTTTGGCAACGCTTCGCCATCCAGAACCGCCCGAATCTGCTCCGCCCGCTGCCCGCTGGCCAGGGCGGCAAAGAACGCGCGGAAGGCCACGGCAATTCGACTCATCTGCTGATCCTGCAAGGGGTTATGTCAAGTTGATTGGCGGGCCCGGAGGTCAGCTGGCAGGGCGCGGAACGATTTTGCCGCCCGCAACGTCTAAGGGCTGCGAAGCTCGGGACCGGCTTTTGCGACACCAATGGCGCACATCCATTCCGCCTGCCAGTACAGCGGCTGGCCGGCGGCATTGTCAATTGGCCTGCCGATTCCTGCCAAACCCATGACGGCTGCAGCACTTCCGGTTATGCTGAAACACTGCCGGCGCAAGCCCATCGCGCGCCTGCTCACTCTGGGGGAAGATGATCTTCCCCCCGCCCGGCTGCCAGTGGTCCGGAACCCACATCAGCCGTCGGCTTGTTGCCCCATTCCATGCGCCACGAGGGCGCGGCTGGGATCGAACCGTTAGGTAGCGCTTGCCCGGGTCCTCGTCACCTTGAACAGAGAAGCATGAACAAGACTCGCCGTTCCATCCTCAGCCGCACGCTTCAGGGACTGCGCCGCGCTTGGCGGCGGCGGCAGCGCCGCTCGGAGCAGGGGCGGAGCTTCCGCCTGGAGGCCTTGGAGCCGCGGCTGGCGCTCACGATCTCCGCGCCGCTGCCGTCAGCGACGGACCATATCCATCCGGTCCTGAAGATCATGATCGAGGGGGAGCAGGTGACGATCGGGCCCAACATCGGCCTGACGCAGACGACGCACTTCAACCCGCACACGCACGACTTCACCGGCACGCTGCACATCGGCGAGGGCGGCCCGGCCGGCATCGGTTCGACGGTGCGGAACGTCACGCTCCAGGACTTCTTCGACGTCTGGCGGACGTCGAACGTCGGGCAAGTAACGAATAATCCCAACGCGATTTTCGACACCGATCCCGATGACGGCACATCGGCGCCGCGGATTCTGAACAAGACGGTGGATGCGGGGCACGTGCTGCGGATGTACGTGAAGGAGCCGGGCGATGCGGTCGCAGAGCTGGAGTATGACAGCAGTTCGGCGACGAACAGCCTCGAGCGGCCGGAACTGTACGTGCCGCGCGACGGCGATCAGGTCACGATCAGCTACGACGCGATCGCCACCGCGGCCGACAGCCCGTCGTTTGCTCCGATCGCCAACCAGACGCTGCTCGTCGGTGCGCCCTTGTGGCTGGCGCTGGACGGCTTCGATCCCAACGGCGGCCCGCTGACCTATTCGGTGCAGGTGGGCAACACGAGCCTGTTGCAGGCATCGGTTCCCACGGGAAATCGCAGCGTCGCGATCGACGTCGCCAGCGTGGGGACGATGAAGTTCCAGCTGTTCGACAACCTCGTCCCGGACGTCACCAACCGCATCGCCCAGCTGATCAACGCCGGCTTCTATAACAAGACCGCCTCGAACCAGATCACGTTCCACCGGGTGATCAACAACTTCATGATCCAGGCCGGCGATCCGACCGGCACCGGCAGCGGCGGTTCGACGCTGCCCGACTTCGACGACAAGTTCCATCTGGATTTGCAGCACACCACTTCAGGCCTGCTGTCGATGGCCAAGTCGGGTGACGACACCAACGACTCGCAGTTCTTCATCACCGACGTGCCCACGCGGCACCTGGACTTCAACCACTCGATCTTCGGCCGCCTGACCGAAGGCGACGTCCTTCGCGACACGATCAACAGCGTGCCGGTGGACGACGACGACAAGCCGCTGTCGCCGGTCGTGATCAACTCGATCAGCTTCATCAACGATACGGAAAACGGCGTGCTGATGCTGAAGGCGGCCCCGGGCGCCACCGGCAGCACGTCGGTCACGGTCACGGTGACCGACGCGCAGAACCACAGCTTCTCGCGGACGTTCCAGGTCAACCTCACGCCCGACACCAGCAACAGTGCGCCGTTCCTGCAGCCGATCGCCGAGCCGGTGCGGGGCGTGGTCGGCCAGTCGATCCAGCTCCAGCTGGCGGCGGTGGACGCCGAGGGCAATCCGAATTTCTTCGACGCGGTGCGGCCGACGAGCGAGACGGTCAACTACACCGTCACGCCCAACAACAACACGGGCCTGGTGGTCATCACGCCACCGGCGGGCTTCGTCGGCAAGTTCAACGTGCTGGTCGGCGTCTCGGGTGCGACGCAGACGAACACGTCCGATCCCTTCGACACGCAGCTCGTCGAGGTCGATGTCGCCCCGGCCGCGCCCACCGTCGATCTGCTCGCCGCCAGCGACAGCGGCGTCAGCAACAGCGACAACATCACCAACGCCGGCACGCTGCAATTCCAGATCAGCGGAGTCACGAATGGCGCGCTGGTCAAGCTGCTCAAGGGCACGACCGTGTTGGCCCAGGGAACGGCCAGCGGCACATCGATCGCGCTCAGCACAACGGACATCGCGGCGGCGGGCGAAGGAGTCCACGGCATCACCGCCACGCAGACCGTCAGCGGCATCGAGAGCAACGCCTCGGCGCTGCTCAATGTGACCTACGACATCACGCCGCCGCCCGCCTTTACCAGCACGCCGCCGACCGAAGGCGACGTGGGCATCGCCCTGCAGTACAACGCCCAGAACCCGGAGGAAAGCTCGGCCGGCTTCCGCTACGAACTGGTCACTCAGCCCGCCGGCGCGACGATCGACAACACCACCGGCGTGCTCAACTGGACACCCCTGGCTGCGCAGATCGGCCCGCAGACGTTCGGGATCTTGGCGAGCGATGCCGCGGGCAACGTCCGCACGCAGTCGGTGAGCGTCGTCGTCAGCCAGCCGCTGCCGCCGAAGGTGGACCTGGTGCTGGAGCTGACGCAGCCCAACGGCTCGCCGCTGACGAGCCTCAACTCGGGCCAGAGCTTCATCCTCAAGGTCTCCACCCGCGACCTGCGGACGCCGTCGCGCGGCGTGTTCTCGGCCTACATGGACATCCTCTGGGACAGCACCAAGGCCACGGTCAACGGGAACATCACCTACGGCTCCGAATACGGCACCCAGCCGAGCGGCACCGCCTCGCCGGGCCTGATCGACGAAGTCGGCGCGGTCGCCGGCAACAACGAGCTGGGCGGCGGTCTGCACCACCTGTTCAGCATTCCGATGGTGGCGGGCGCGGCGGGCAGTCTGATCTTCGTCGCCGATCCGGCCGACAGCCTGCCGGCGCACGACGCCCTGGTCTATGGCGAAAATGCAGCAGTCAACGACAAAGTCCGCTTCGGCAGCGTCTCGATCAGCATCAATGCCTCGTTCAACGCCGTCAACGACACGTTCAACGTGAACGAGGACGCGGTGAATGCCACGCTCAACCCGCTGCTCAACGACACGAACATCGGCAACAACCAGAACGTGCTGACGATCTCGGCCGTCGGATCGACGTCCAGCGGCGGCACGGTGACGATTGCCCCGGACGGCAAGAGCCTGAAGTATTCGCCGGCCGCTAACTTCAGCGGTGCAGAGACCTTCACCTACACCGCCCGGAATCAGAACAACGAAACCAACGTCGCCACGATCACCGTGCAGGTGCAGCCGTCGAACGACCCGCCCAGCGGCGTCAACGACTCGTTCAACGTGCCGGAAGACAGCCAGAACTTCGTGCTCGACGTGCTGGGCAACGACCTGACCTCGCCCGACACCGGCGAGACGCTGCGGGTGACGCAGGTCAGCGCGGGCAGCGCCGGCGGCACGCTTACGATCGGCAACAACGGCGCCAACATCCGCTACACTCCGGCCCTGAATTTCCTGGGCACCGAGACCTTCACCTATACGCTCAGCGACCGGACCACGGGCGGTCTCACCTCGACCGCCAGCGTGACCCTGACCGTCGGCGAGGTCAACGATCCGCCGGTGGCCACGAGCGACTCCGCCACCGTTGCCGAAGACAGCAACGAGACGACGATCAACGTGGTGGCCAACGACGGCATCGGCCCCGACACCGGCGAGACCATTTCCGTCACCGCGGTGGCTAGCGCTTCGGCCGGCGGTACGATCTCGGTGGCCGACGGCGGCCAGGCTGTGATCTACAAGCCGGCGGCCGACTTCCAGGGCACCGAAACGTTCACCTATACGCTGACCGACAGCCGCGGCGGCACGGCCACCGGCGTGGTCACGGTCACGGTCAGCAATTCGAACGATCCGCCGACGGCCGTTAACGACAACCTGACCGGATTCAAGGACACGACCTCGACGTTCGACGTGCTGGCCAACGACAGCTCGGCCCCCGATCCGACCGAGAACCTGGTCATCGATTCGATCACGCAGCCGCAGCACGGCACGCTGACGATCATCGACGGCGGCAAGAAAGTCAGCTACACGCCCACGGCGGGCTACACCGGCCCCGACAGCTTCACGTACGTCGTCCGGGATCCGGGCGGCCTCCTGACGGAACCGGCGACGGCCAATATCACGGTGCAGGAGTTCGCTCCCAGCACGCTGAGCGGCTTCGTCTACTTCGACGTCGATAACGACGGCCAACACGACGCCGCGGAGCTGCCGCTGTCGGGCGTCACGATCACGCTCACGGGCACGACGATCAACAGTCAGAGCGTCAACGTGACGGTCAAGACGCTGCACGACGGCTCGTACGCCTTCGAGAACCTCGCCCCGGGCAACTACACGCTCAAGCAGACGCAGCCCAGCTTCACCATCGATGGCCAGGACACCGCCGGCTCGCAAGGCGGCACCGTGACGAACGATCAGATCGTGATTGCCAACCTGGCGCAAGGCACGGAGGGCGAGAACAACAACTTCGGCGAGCGCGGGCGGGCACTCAGCACGATCTCGATCGCCGACCTGTTCTCGTCGAACTCGCGGGACTACGCTATCGCGGCCCTGGACAGCACGGGCCAGGAGCTGTGGCACTCGACGAGCGGCCCCGATTGGGGCGACTACACCAACACCGCCTTCTCGCTGCCTTCCACGGCGCAGTTGCGCGTGCAGGCGACCAATTCCTTGGCGCAAGTCGTTGCGGCCACGCTCAACACCACCAGCGACATGCTCGGCCTGATCGGCGAGAACAGCGGCTCGAAGCTGTTCCGCGTCCGCGGCGGACCGGACAATCTGAGCTTCATTCCCTTCGCCAACCAGGCCCCGGTCGGCGTCGGCGACTCGTACAACGCCACGGAAGAGACCGTGCTCACCGTTCCTTCCGCCGGCGTCTTGAGCAACGACACCGACGCCGAGGGCAACCCGCTGACGGCTTCGATCGTCACGCTGCCGACGAAGGGCTCGCTGTCGTTCAATGCCAATGGTTCGTTCATCTACACGCCGAACGTCAACGCCACCGGCGCGGACTCCTTCACGTATCGCGCGAGCGACGGCACGAACCAAAGTGCTCCGGTGACGGCCACGATCTCGATCGCCGGCGTCAACGATGCTCCGCTGGCCGCGGCCGACGCCTACACCGCCAACGCCGGCACGCCGCTCGTCGTGGCAGCCGCCGACGGCGTGATCGATAACGACACCGACGTCGATCAGCAGACCCTGACTGCCACGGTCCTCACCCAGCCGTCTGGCGGCGCGGTGACTCTGGCCGCCAATGGCGGATTCACGTTCACAGCCACTGCCGGCTTCAGCGGCCTGACGACGTTTACCTATCGCGTCACCGACGGCACGCTGACCAGCGACGCCACGGTGAGCCTCACCGTCAACCGGCCCCCGACCGCCGCCAACGACGACTATGCGGTGGACGAAGACGAAGCTCTGACGGTCGCAGTCGCCGACGGCGTGCTCGACAACGATTCCGACCCCGACGGCAACCCGCTGACCGCGATCGTCGTCTCACAGCCGCAGCACGGCACGCTGACGCTGGCTGCCAACGGCTCGTTCGTCTACACGCCCGACGACGATTTCGAGGGGACCGACGGCTTCAGCTACAAGGCCAATGACGGTCACGCAGACAGCACGGTCGCTGCGGTGACGATCACCGTGAATCCCGTCAACGACGCCCCAGTGGCTGCGGCGAACAGCTTTACGACGCCGCAAAACACGCAGCTGACGATCGACGCGCCGGGCGTGCTGGCCGGCGACACCGACGTCGACGAAGACACGCTCACGGCGACCGTCATTACGGATCCGGACCACGGCACGCTCGACCTGGAGTCCGACGGCAGCTTCACCTACACGCCGGACGAAGGCTATTTTGGCCCAGACAGCTTCGTCTATCGGGCCTCCGACGGCACGCTGCACAGCCAGGCCACCGTATCGATTACGGTCGAAGAACCGGGCGAAGGCGGCCAGGGCGGCGAAGGCGAGTCGGCAGGCGAGCTGGCGCTCTTGTCCTGGCTGTCGGATCACGAAGACGACGGCCACTCGCACGACCACGGCGGCGACTGGCAATCGGCCGTTGATGAGGCGTTCGGCGAGCTGGGGTAGGGATTCAGAGGTTAGAGGTTAGAGGTCAGAGTTCAGGGGATAGTGATAAATACGGAACTCTGAATTCTGCATTCTGAGTTCTATTTGCGACCTAGACTTGCGCACTAACTCTGCGAGGTCGCGATGGCGCTCATGCTGCTGTTTCTGCTGATTTCCGCCGGGAATTTCTGCCTCGGCTTTGCGCTGGCCGTCCACTTCGGCCACGGTCCGCAGGGAATCGACCTGGCGACGCCGGTCCGACTGCTGCATGCCTTGCGGGCCCGCGTTCGCGGCAAAGCGCGAGCCGGCCGCTAGCGCCGGTCGCCGCCGATCACCGTCGGCGTCTCGAAGCCGACCTTCGTGCGGCGCTCGATGCGGATGAACTTCGTCAGCTTGAAGACTTCCTCCGGCGGCAGCACACAGATCACCTTGAGCTTGTCGCCCTTCTTTCCCGTGATCTTGGTAAAGACGATTCTCAGGTCCGCCCCCAGCGCGACCTTGTCGGCGTCCAGCAGCACCGCCTTGAAGGGCGAACCCTCCGCCTCGGTGTGCACCTTGACCTCGCCTTCGAGCAGGTTCCGCGCGATCTCGACCGTCCAGATTGCCCTGCCGGCGCTGTTGTCCGCCGGAGCGCCCTCGGCGGCCGGCGGCTTGTTCGTGTCAAGCACGCCGCTCACCGGCACATAGGTGGTCATCACGTCACTGAAGTCCCACTCCTGGGGGCCCAGCGTCCACGTCACCACCACGTGCTTCGTCGCTTCCACCGGCGGCACCGCCGGCTGCTGCTGCGGCTGCTCTTGCGCCGCCGCGGCGATCGTCATGCTTGCCCAAAGCGCCACGCTGAGTGCCAACAGCCGATTCATGAGCAATTCCTTGTAGCTAGCAGCACTGCCGGACGGGCCCGCAGGCATGGGGCCAGCGAGCGCGCGCACACTACCTTCAACCGCGGCGTGCTGTCAATGTTGCTTCGCCCCCAAGCCGCGACGAGTGGTCGCGGCTTAGCTAACTGTCGTCGCCGTCGCACCTTGCGATTGTGAGCCCCCGGCGGCATTTCTATACTTCGCCCGCCTTTTTGGGCCCGCTTCTGGCGGGGCAGGTGCGCGCCTGCTCTGCGCAACAGCGAACGACGCCTGGCAAGGAAGCCGAACTGACTCGCATTTTGACCGCCATCGATCGCGCTGGTCGCGCTGCGCGCCTGCTCGCGCGCTGCCCGGTCGCCGCTGCGCTCGCGCTCGTCGCGGCGCTGGCCTCGCCGCTGCGCGCGGGGGTCGAGCTGCCGGTCGGCAACCAGACCGGCGCGATCTCGATCCGCGCGGGGGGCGCGACGCACTGGAAACAGGGCGCGTACGAAGTCTGGGTCCTGGGCGGCGACGTGCAGATCACGCAGGGCGACGTGGTCGCCAAAAGCCGCGAGGCCGTGCTCTGGATCGACCGGGCCGAGGCATTCAGCGGCCGGCCGAGCAAGATCATCGCCTACCTGGAGAAGTTCGTTCAGGTCGATTTCGGCCGTGGCGGCGATCCGCACGCGATCACCGGCCGCCGCGCGCAGTCGCTCGTGGACGAGCAGAGCTGGATCGGCCGCTTCCACACCACCGGCGGCATCGAGTTGGCCGCGCCCCTTACCAGCCACGAGCCGCAAGTGCGGCCGGCGATATTCGCCCGCGGCAACTCGGCCCGCGAGAACGAATTCAAGCCCGCGCCGCAGGCTGCTGCGGCTGAACTCCCCTACGCCGTTGCGCCCTCGCAAGCCGTCCAGCCCGCCCAGTTCACCCGCGAGGAAATCGCTCCGCCGGCCGGCACGCCGGTCGCGCCGGCCGGTAACCGCGTGGTCATCGAGGGCCGCGGCAGTCGCGGGTTCTCGCCGCACTATTTCACGGATGCGGAGCGGAACGAGCGGATCGTCGTCTCCACCACGGGCGTGATCGTCCGCATCGACGGCATCGACCAGCTCGGCTCGGTGCGAATCGACTGCGACCGCGTCGTGACCTGGGTGCCCAACGTCGCCCCAGGCAGCCCGGCCTTCAACCAGGCCATCCAGTCGGGCGAGGGGCCGCTGGAGTTCTACCTGGAAGGCAACATCGTCTTCCGCCAGGGCGACCGCGTCATCTACGCCGATCGGATGTACTACAACGTCATCCAGCAGCAGGGCGTCGTGCTGAACGCCGAAATGCTCACGCCGGTGCCGCAATACCGCGGCTACCTGCGGCTGAAGGCCGACGTGTTGCGGCAGGTCAATCGCCAGCGGTTCGAGGCCTACAACGCCGGCCTGACCAGCAGCCGCATGGGCATTCCGCGGTACTGGTTCCAGTCGCAGAACGTGGCGGTGGACGACGTGCAGACGCCGATCGTCGATCCGTTCACGGGGCTGCCGCTGCTCGCGCCGGATGGCGAGCCGCAGGTCGATCACCAGCTGCTGGCGACCGCGCGGAACAATACGATCCACCTGGCCGGCGTGCCGATCTTCTACTGGCCGACGATCGCCACGGACCTCACGGAGCCGACATATTACCTGACTGGCTTCCGCTTCAGGAACGACAGCGTCTTCGGCACGGGCGCGCAGCTCGACTGGGACCTGTATCAGCTGCTGGGGATCGAAGACAAGCCGCCGAATACGAAGTGGACGCTCTCGACCGACTACTTTAACCTCCGCGGCCCGGCCCTGGGCACGAACTTCGGCTACCAGGGGAACACGCTGTTTGGCGTGAGCGGTCCCTACCGGGGCTTCTTCGACGCCTGGGGCATCCACGACGACGGCACCGACAACCTCGGCCGCGAATGGCGCGACCTGGCGATCCCCAACGATATCCGCGGCCGCGTGCTGGCCCGACACCGGCAGTATCTGCCGAACGATTTCATCCTCTCGGCCGAGCTGGGCCTGATCAGCGACTACAATTTCCTCGAGCAGTATTACGAGCTGGAGTGGGACACCTTCAAGGACCAGAGCACCGGCGTCGAGCTGAAGAAACTGCTGGGCAATAGCAGCCTGGCGATCAGCGGCGACGTGCGGCCCGATGGCTTCGTCACGGATACCGAGTGGCTGCCGCGGGCCGATCATTACCTCTTCGGGCAGCCGCTGCTCTTTGACCGCCTCACGTGGCACGCGCACTCGTCCGTCGGCTACGCCCACATGCGCGAAGCGTCGCCGCCGGTCGATCCGGCGCAGGTTGCGGTGATCAGCCCGCTCGCCTGGGAGGCCGACGTGCAAGGCCTCCGCGCGGCGACGCGGCACGAGCTCGATTTGCCGCTGGAGCTGGGACCAGCGAAGGTCGTGCCCTACATCCTCGGGGAAGCAGCGTATTGGGGCGAGGATCTGAACGGCCAGAGTCTCACCCGCGGCTATGCCCAGGCTGGCGTGAAGGCCAGCGTGCCCATCTGGCGGGCCGATCCGACCGTCGGCAGCGAGCTTTTCAATCTGACGGGCCTGGCCCACAAGATCACGCTGGAGGCCGAGTACTTCTTTGCCGACGCCAGCCAGGACCTGGCGGACCTGCCGCTGTACGACCCGCTCGACGACAACGCCACCGAGTTCACCCGCCGGCAGATGGCCGTCCGCACGTTCGGCCAGGCCCAGGGCACCTTCGTTCCGCTCCAGTTCGACGAGCGGTTCTTCGCCCTGCGGAGCAACCTCCAAGGCTCGGTCAGCTCGCCGGTGGAGATCGCCGACGACCTCACCGCCCTGCGGCTGGGCATCAACCAGCGGTGGCAGACCAAACGCGGCCTGCCAGGCCAGCAGCGGATCATCGACTGGATCGTATTCGATTTGCAAGCCGTGCTCTTCCCCGACGAGGCACAAAACTTCGGCTCGGCGATCGGCCTGGTCGATTACGAATTCCGCTGGCACGTCGGCGACCGGCTGACGCTGCTCTCCGACGGCTACTACGACGGCTACGACCAGGGCCTCCGCCAGGCAACCGTCGGGGCGCTGATCAGCCGGCCGGAATACGGCAACGTCTATCTCGGCTTCCGCTCGACCGAAGGCCCGATCAGCTCGAACATCGCCACCGGCTCGCTGAGCTACCGCATGAGCGAGAAATGGATCGCCACGGCCGGCGCGATGTGGGATTTCGGCTCGACGGGCAACATCGGCCAGAACTTCGCCCTCACGCGGATCGGCGAATCGTTCCTGATTCGCCTGGGCTTCAA
>DASRJB010000727.1:0-4394 GCA_035649715.1 Pirellulaceae bacterium | reverse complement strand
TGGTGAGCGCCACGACCGCTGTCACCAGGACTAGCTCGCGGATCGTGAAACGGAACATGGGTGACTCTTAATCGTAGAAACCAGCGCGCCTAATGGACCAAGCTAGGGCTTGCGCCAATATGCCGATCCCAATGCATTGCCAGACAAATGGCAGCCAGACTGGGAACGAAATCCAGCCAATCGCACCGACAAGCGGCCCCAGCGTCAAGGCAATCAAGAGTGTGCGGAGTTTGTAGCGGAAGGTCATAATTGCGAGAGCCGGACCCTAAATTGGATCCCAAATGAATCCGCAGGCCGATCCTAATCCCACTTCTGGGAAAGCAAACGGGTTTATTCCGAACTGCAGCCGATCGGCATGAGGCAGGCTGCTCCGTGGCTCGCATTCGACGCCCGGCCGCTTGGCGGTTCTCAGGAAACGCAAGTTTGCCCCTCCCAAAAAGCTGATTGCAGCATTAGCGAGTGGTATCCTTAGGAGTCGGCGTCGCCGAAAACACATCGTCTGGACCGAGAAGGCAGCGTCGTGGGCATCGTCTATTTCAAGCGGTTTCGCATGGAGGTCGATCTGGCGCGGCCGCTGTTTCCGCAGCCGGGGCTGCCGGAGGAATATCGCCTGGCGGCGTGGGACGATGGGCTCCTGGAGGCCCACGCCGAGACGAAATTCCGCTGCTTTCGCTGGGAACTCGATGCCAACGTCTTCCCCTCGCTCGGCGAGCGCGACGGCTGCCGCCGGCTGATGACCGAAATCGCCCGCCAGCGCGGCTTCATCCCCCAGGCCACGTGGCTGCTCGAATACTGGCCGGACAATGCCCGCCGGCCGGAGCTGGTGGGCACGATCCAGGGGGTCTCGGACGACAAAGTCGGCGCGATCCAAAACGTCGGCATCACTGAACCCCACCGCGGCCGCGGCCTGGGCACGGTGCTGATGTGGCACTCGCTGGCCGGTTTCCAGGCCGCCGGCATCGAGCGGGTCTACCTGGAAGTCACCGCCCAGAACCGCGGGGCCTGCCGCCTCTACGAGCGGCTCGGCTTTCAGCAGACCAAGGTCGTCTACAAGGCGTCTGAGGTTGCGTACTCGGAGTGGTAGGGGTAAGAAAGCGATACAAATGACAAATGGCAAGTGACAAATGACTGCTTTGTCACTGGTCATTTGTCATTTGTCATTTGTGCCTCGCCCTCCGCTGAATTGTCTTCTGTGACTCAGAAAATCCACACGCACCCGCTCCCTTCCGGCCTGACGCTGGTCGCCGAAGAAATGCCCTGGCTCGAATCGGCGGCGTTCGCCCTGCTGGTGCCGGCGGGCTGCTGCTATGAGCCGGCCGACAAGCTGGGGTTGGCCAGCCTGACCTGCGAAATGGCCCAGCGCGGCGCGGGCGAGCGCGATAGCCGGCGGTTCCTCGCGGACCTGGAGAACCTGGGTGCGGAAACCTCGGCGTCGGTCTCGATCGCCCACACGTCGGTCGGGGGCTCGATGCCCGCCGAGAGCCTCCCGCAGGTGCTGGGCCTGTTTGCCGATCTCGTGCAGCGGCCGCACCTGCCCGAGGACCAGCTCGAAGACGCCCGCCTCGGCTGCCTGCAGGAAATCCGCGCGGTCGAAGACGACCTGGCCCAGAAGACGATGCAGCAGCTGCGGCTGCGGCACTATGCTGCGCCCTGGGGGCGCAGCTCGCAGGGCGCCGAGCCGACCGTGAGCGGCCTGTCGATGGCCGACGTGCGGCGGCATTTTCAGACCCACTATTCGCCCAAAAACGCGATCCTCAGCGTCGCCGGCAAGATCGACTGGCCGCGGCTCCTGGACGACGTGCAGCGGCTGTTCGGCGAGTGGCAGGCCGCAGCGGCGGCCGGCGTCCAGGAAACGCCCGCCGACCGCAGCTATCTGCACATTCCCACCGAGTCGAGCCAGACGCACATCGGCATCGCCACGGACGCGGTGCCCTATTCGAACGCCGACTATTTTCAGATTCGCGGCGCGGTCGGCGTGCTCAGCGACGGCATGAGCTCGCGGCTGTTCACCGAGGTCCGCGAGAAGCGGGGGCTGGTTTACACGGTCTACGCGATGTGCCACAGCCTGAAGGACCGCGGGGCGATCCTGTCCTACGCCGGCACGACCGCCGAGCGGGCCCAGGAGACGCTCGACGTGATGCTGGCCGAGCTGACGGGGCTGTACCGGGGCATCACCTCCGACGAGATCGACCGCCTCAAGGGCCGCATCAAGCGGGCGCTCATCATTCAGCAGGAGAGCAGCCCCTCCCGGGCCGGCTCGATCGCCCTCGACTGGTATTACCTCAGCCGCATCCGCACCATGGCCGAGCTAAGCGGCATCATCGACGGGCTCACCGCCGAGAGCATCAACCGCTACCTCGCCGCCAACGCCCCGCGGGCGTTTTCGGTCGTCACCATCGGCCAGCAGCAGCTCGTGTCCCAGTAGGTCCCGCCGGGCGTGCGGGACGTAGTGATGCCGGCAGAGCCGAGGTCGATAGGAGTGCTCTGCACTGGAGAATGCCCCAGTTGCAACATAAGCTGGGCGGCATGAGCGATGTGACCCGCATCCTGTCACAGCTTGATGCCGGCGATCCGACGGCCGCCGAGCAGCTATTGCCCTTGGTCTATCACGAGCTGCGCAGGGTGGCAGCGGCCAAGCTGGCCCAGGAGAAGCCCGGGCACACGCTACAGGCCACCGCACTGGTGCACGAGGCATATCTGCGGCTGGTCGATCCGGTGGACCGGAAAGCGTGGGACCATCGCGGGCACTTCTTCGCGGCAGCCGCGGAGGCGATGCGGCGGATTCTAGTGGACGGGGCGCGGAAGAAGGCGGCCACCAAACGTGGCGGCGACCTTGGTCGGGTGGACTTGGAGCCGGACCTGGCCGTTGCCCCGGAGGTCCGGGAAGACCTCGTCGCGCTCGATGCGGCGCTCGACCGGCTGGCCGCGGAATATCCGGTGCAGGCGGAACTGGTCAAGCTGCGCTATTTCGGGGGGCTGAGCCTGCCCGATGCAGCGGCTGCCCTGGGCCTGGCTGAGCGAACGGCAGGCCGGCACTGGGCGTTTGCCCGGGCCTGGCTGCGGCGGGCGGTGGAAGGTAGCCAAGAATCCTGAAAAATCTTGGCCAGCTCTGCAGCGAAAATACGCATTGGGGCTGGAGACAGCTATCGCGCAATCCGCGGAGGAACCGCTGCCGTGAGCGAAGAACAAATCTTTCTGGCCGCGCTCGACCAACCCGATGCAGCCGCTCGGGCCAAGCATTTGGACGAAGCCTGCCAGGGTAATGCGCAGCTTCGTGAGCAGGTCGAAAAGTTGTTGGCCGCGCATTTCCAGAGCGGCGAGTTTCTCGACGTGCCGGCGCCCCAGCAGGTTCAGATCGAAACCAGCGCCGGCGATGCGGTCACGATTCTGACGATGGGCCTGTCTGCCCATAACGAGGCTGCTGCCATGAACGCAGACGATGATTCGGGCGACTTGGAATTCCTTGCGCCGACGACGCGGCCCGACTCGCTCGGCCGGATCGGGCATTACGAGGTCTTGCAGGTGATCGGCCGGGGCGGATTTGGCACCGTGCTCCGCGCGTTCGACGACGTGCTGCAGCGAGTCGTGGCGGTCAAGGTGATGGCCCCGCAACTCGCGGCGACCTCGCCGGCCCGCAAGCGGTTCCTGCGCGAGGCCCGCACCTCGGCTCAGGTGCGGCATGAGAATGTCGTACAGGTCTATGAGGTCGGCGAGCAGCCGCTGCCCTACCTGGTGATGGAGTTCATTCCGGGCGAGACGCTGCAGCAGCGGCTGGACCGGATCGGTCCGCTCGAGGTGCCCGAAGTCGTGCGGATCGGGCGCCAGATTGCCGAGGGGCTGGCGGCGGCCCATGCGACGGACTTGATTCACCGCGACATCAAGCCGGGCAACGTGCTCCTCGAAGGCGGACATCTGAAGGTCAAGATCACCGATTTCGGCCTGGCTCGCGCGGGCGACGACGCCAGCATGACCCAAAGCGGCATGATCGCCGGCACGCCGATGTACATGGCGCCCGAGCAAGTCCTCGGGCAGATGCTCGACCAACGGGCCGATCTGTTCAGTCTCGGCACCGTGATGTATCAGATGGCTTCCGGCCGCGTGCCATTTCGGGCCCCGAATTCGGTCGCGGTGCTCAAGCGGGTCGCCGACGACACGCCGCGCGACATCCGCGAAGTCATCCCGGAAACGCCGCAGTGGCTGTGCGACATCATCGCCAAGCTGCACGCTAAGAACCCCGACCACCGCTACCAGTCGGCCCGGGACGTGGCCGACGTACTGGCCGACTGCGAAGAGCAGCTCAAGCAGAATTCGCGGCTGCGGGACTACAGCCGGATTCCGCGAAACAAATCAGAACCCGCTGCGGGTCCTTTCAAGTGGGGCGTGGCCGCCGCGCT
>DASRJB010000726.1:0-3182 GCA_035649715.1 Pirellulaceae bacterium | reverse complement strand
TCCCGGCGTTCAGATTTCCGAGCTGATGCCCAAGCTCGCCCAGCGGATGAACAAGCTTGCGAACATCCGTTCGCTCGACACCAAGATCGGCGACCACGGCCAGGGCGCACGGCTGATGCACCTGGGCCGCCGCGATGAGCCGTCGCTCAAGTATCCGGATCTCGGCGCGATGCTGGCCCGCGAGCTGGGCCGGGCCGAGAGCCAGGTGCCCGACTATGTCAGCTTCTACACCGCCACCGAGGGCCGCGGCAGCGCCATCAGCCAGTCGGGCTTCCTCGGCGCACGCTACAACGCGATGTTCCTCACCGAGCAGAACACGCCGCCCAACCTCCGACGGCTGGACGAGCTGACCGAGCTCGACCACCAGGAGCGGGCCGATCTGCGCGACCTGCTCTCGGCCCGCTTTGCCCGCGGCCGCGAATCGGCCCCGCTGGCCAGCCACAACGAGGCCTACTCCCGCGTCCGCGGCTTGATGGCCAGCGAAAAGCTGTTCGACATCTCCGGCGAAGACCAGAAAGTCCGCGACCTGTATGGTCCGACGCTTTTCGGCGAGCAGGCCCTCATCGCCCGCCGCCTGGTCGAGGCGGGCGTGCCGTTCGTCAAGGTCTCGCGGGCCTGGTGGGACAGCCATGGACAAAACTTCGAGACGCACCTGGAGCTGGTCACCGAGCTCGACCGCGTCTATTCGGCGCTGCTCGACGACCTGGGCAGCCGCGGGCTGTTGGAGGACACGCTGATCGTCACGCTCTCGGAATTCGGTCGCACGCCGCAGATCAACGCCAGCCTGGGACGCGACCACTTCGCTTCGGCCTGGAGCGTTTCGCTGGCCGGCGCGGGCGTCCGCGGCGGCACGGTCTATGGCAGCAGCGACGAGGACGGACATAACGTGAAGGACAACAAGGTCGGCGCGGCCGAGGTGTTTGCCACGATCTTCCGCGCCGTCGGCATCGACCACAAAAAGGACTACCACGTCGGCAGCCGCCCGGTCCCGCTGACCGACCCCGGCACCAAGCCGATTCAGGACGTGCTCGCTTAGCCCCGGCGTCCACGCCGGTTCTGGTTCCCAAGCTCCGCTTGGGAACCCACGTCTGGAAGCTCTGCTTCCGGTCTCCTGCCGTCGAAGCGGAGCTTCGAGACTTGCGTGCCCAAGCGGAGCTTGGGCACGAGATCGAACGCGTGTACGATCTCTAAGGTGCAAGACCGCCTCACGATTCAGCCCGCCGGCCGCCCGGTCCGCGGCCGCATCCGCCCGCCGGGCTCCAAGAGCATCACCAACCGCGCTCTCGTCTGCGCCGCGCTGGCTCAGGGCACGAGCACGCTCGGCGGCGCGCTCGACAGCGAAGACACGCGAGTGATGATCGAGAGCCTCGGCCGGCTGGGTATTGCGGTTGAATCGCGGGACGAAGGACGGACGCTCATTGTTCACGGCTGCGGCGGGCAGATTCCGGTCGCCTCGGCGCACCTGTTTGTCGGCAACAGCGGCACAACGATCCGCTTTCTGACCGCAATGTGCGCCCTGGGGCACGGCATGTACCGGCTGGACGGCGTGCCGCGGATGCGCGAGCGGCCGATTGGCGACCTGCTCGATGCGCTCCGGCAATTGGGAGTGGATGTTCGATGTGAAGGCCGCGAGGGGTTCCCACCGGTGGCTGTGATTGCGAACGGACTGCATACGGGCGACTTGGAGGCGACCGTCCGAGGCGAGATCTCCAGCCAGTTCTTGAGCGGCCTCTTGATGGCGATCGCTGCCGCGGGCGAGTACGTGCGGATTACCGTCGCCGGCGAACTCGTCTCCAAACCCTATGCAGCGATGACGCTGAAGGTCATCGAATCGTTCGGTGGCGTGATTGAGCAAGACGGCTGGCAGGAGTTCCTGTCGCGGGACTGCGACCCGGGCTACCGCGGCTGCAACTACGCCATCGAGCCCGACGCCTCCGCCGCGAGCTACTTCTGGGCCGCCGCGGCGATCACTGGCGGCGAAGTGACGGTCGAGGGGCTCTCGAAAGACTCGCTGCAAGGCGACGTGGCGTTCGCCAGTTGCCTGGCTCAAATGGGCTGCCGCGTGACCTGCGCCGCCGACTCGATCACGGTCGGCGGCCGCGCCGAGCGGGGCATCGACGTCGATATGAACGCGATCAGCGACACGGTGCAAACGCTCTCAGCCGTCGCGCTGTTCGCCGACGGGCCGACCACCATCCGCGGCGTCGGCCACATCCGCCACAAAGAGACCGACCGCATCGGCGACCTGGCCCGCGAGCTCCGCAAGTTCGGCGCGCAAGTGGACGAGTCCGCGGACGGCCTCCGCATCACACCAACCCGCAGCGCCAGCGAGGGAGTCCCCATCGACATCGAAACCTACCACGACCACCGCATGGCCATGAGCCTCGCCCTCCCCGGCCTCGTCCGCCCCGGCGTCACCATCCTCAACCCCGCCTGCACGGCGAAGACGTATCCCAAGTTCTTCGAGGACCTGGCGGCGCTGACTCAGTGACGATGCCTCTGCACGCGGTCGGTGACGTATAATTGGCTCCAGTGGACCAACTCCATGCGACCAGACAGCGCCACAACGACAGCAGGATCTTCGGCGGACCGCATCGCCCGCTGGCTGGACCTGATGCGGACCAGCGACAAGCTGCTCTTGGCGGGATTGCGGCGCAAAATTGGCCCCGCTGGCGACCTGACGGCGGCTTATCGCCAGTGGTATGCCGACCACATGCGCGAGCACGATGCAGTGGTAGAGCGCATCGCGCGGCTGGGCCGCGACTGCGAGGAGTCCAGCGATGCCCGCTGAGGCCGTGGTAGCGACGCTGCGGCAGACTTGGGACATCCTGGGCGAGCTGCACGTTCCCGCTGCCTTGATGGGCGGACTCGCCCTCACTCACTGGGGCTACGTTCGGGCCACTCAAGACGTGGATCTGTTGATTGCGCTCTCCGGAGTTCGCCCCACCGCGCTGCTGGCGAAGCTCGCCGCTGCCGGCTATCGCGCCAAACGGCGAGATCCCTTGATCCGCCTGGATGATGCCGAGTTCATTCAACTGTTCTATGTGCCCAAAGACGAAGTGATTGAAGTCCAGATCGACCTGTTGTTGGCCGAAGCTCCCTTCCACCGCCAGGCTGTTGCGCGGCGCGTCACGCTGCCCCACTCAGCGCTGGGATTCCAACTTGACGTGGTCAGTTGCGAG
>DASRJB010000725.1:0-6478 GCA_035649715.1 Pirellulaceae bacterium | reverse complement strand
AGTGAGTGTCTTTCTGGTGGGCGATCAGCCAGGCCTTTGTCGGGCTGCCGTCCATGTCGGCGAAACCGGCGAACGTGTTGTTCTCCCAGGCCTCGCCGGCCGGGGGCGGCACGCTCGCGGCCTCCTTGGGCGAGCCCATCGGCCAGCGGTCCGCGGCGAAGTTACGGATATAGACGAACTGCGGCGTCCGCAGCGCCCGCATCGGATACGGCAGGTTCTCTTCGCGGGCATTACCCACATGCCGCTCGCGGCCAGTTACGACCCAATTCCGTTCGGAGTCGATTTGCCCGCTCTTTTCGCTCGTCAATAGCGGCACCAGCGACTTGCCATAGAGACCCGCCGGGGGAGTAGCGCCGCCGACTTCCATAAACGTGGGCGCGAGGTCGGGCAGCCGCACGAAGTCGTCCACGATGCGCCCGCCCTTGCCGCCAGGCACGCGGATCGCCAGGGCGACGCTGACGCCGTGATCGTAGAGATTGCACTTTCCCGCCGGCACGCCCGGCATGCCGTGATCGCCGCTCAAGACGATCAGCGTCCGGTCCAATTCACCGACCTCCTCCAATCGCTTGAGCAATACGCCAACTTCGGCGTCGAACGCCTGGCATTCGCCCAGGTAATCGGCCACGTCCTCGCGGACCTCCGGCACGTCCGGCAGGAATTTGGGCAGCTTGCCGGCCAGCGACTGAGGCTCGATGCCCCACAGCTTTTTTCCCGAGCCCTTGATCCAGACGCGGTGCGTCGTCGTCGAGCCGAACCAGTAGAGCCAGGGTTTCCCACGCTCGCGTTTGTCCAGGAAGGCGTCGAAGTTTCCGCGAACCTGAGCCAGGATTTTTTCGCGGGCCTCGGCTACGGTCGCGCCGGCCTCGATCAGCTTCGTTGCCTCCTCGGAGAAATTGTTCGGCAGGCGGCCGGCCTGCTCGTAGGCGTACTGCTGCCCGCCAAAGGGTGCGTCGGCCGGCGTGCCCGGGCTCCAGACCTTGTAGCTCTTGCCGATCTGATAGCCGGCGTCGCGCAAGAGCAGCGGAAAGCTGGGAATTGCGGAATCCCAAATCGCGCCCTGCAAGATCGCCCCGCGGCCGCAGTTGAAAAAATATCGCCCGGACAGGAGCGAGCTGCGGCAGGGCGTGCAGGAGGGCGCGTTCACAAAAGCGTTGCGGAACAGCACGCCTTCGCGGGCCACGCGATCGACGTTCGGCGTCCTTACGACCTGGTTCAACGACGGCCGCCCATCAACCGCGGCGTAGCAGCTCGCATACCGCCCCCAGTCGTCCGCGAAGCAGAACAGGATGTTCCAGCGCGGCGGCTCCGCTGCCGGCAGTGCCGCAGAGCAAGCCGCCGATACGACCACGAAGAACAACGCGCGGAGGTTCATGGGGCGCTCACCGCAAGAGGGAGATTCGTCCGGGACATGATAGCCGATTTGCCGGGGCAAGTTTTTTCGCCGTGGAGTCTGCGCGGCGGGCTGTGTAAGCTGGCCGCAGCAGAAACGCGAGGGTGATATGGCAGTGCGACCGTCGTCGTTGGTCTTGACCACCTTGGGCGCCGTCCTACTTACGGCTGCGGCAGTGCGGGCCCAATCCGCCCCGACCTGGTTCGAGCCGATGAAGGAGGTCCGGTCGCGGTTCACGGGCACGCCGGGCACGCTGGCCCTGTTTGGCGACTCGATCACCGTCTCGCTGGCCTTCTGGGCGCCGCTCCAGGGCGAGCCCAAGCAGATGCCGCCGGAGATGGCCGCGGCGCTGCGCCTGGTCAGGGGGCATCAACAGCCGCAGTGCTGGCGCGAGTGGCGCGGACCGGAGAACGGCAACGAAGGCGGAATGACTATCCGCTGGGCCCGCGAGAACGTCGAGTCGTGGCTGACGAAGCTCAATCCTGAAGTTGCCGTGATCCTCTTCGGCTCCAATGACCTGAGCCAGCTCGACGTCCAGGAATACGAGCAGAAGACGGCGGAAGTCGTCGATCGCTGCCTGAAAAACGGGACGGTGGTGCTGCTGACGACCGTGCCGCCGCGGAGCGGCATTCTGGAGAAATCGAAACAATTCGGTGACGCCGTCCGCCGCGTCGCGAAGTCGAAGCAAGTTCTGCTGATCGACTATCAGGCGGAAATCCTGAAGCGGCGTCCGGACGACTGGGACGGGGCGCTCGCGAAATTCAAGGACACCCCTGGCAGCGAATACGAAGTGCCGACGCTCATCTGCCGCGATGGTGTGCATCCTTCCAACCCGCAGGCCCACCAGGACTTCTCGCAGGAGAGCCTCTCCCGCAACGGTTATCTGCTCCGCAACTACCTCACCCTGCTGGCGTATGCCGACGTGATCGATCGCGTGCTGGCAAAAAAGTAGCCCGTCGCTACTCACCCACGGTTACCTTCAGCCGCGCTGTCGCGGTGAAGCCGAGCTTGTTCGTCCGCTGCACGCGGACGAGATACGTTCCCGGCTTGGCATACTTGTGCACGGTTTGCGCGTAGCCGTCCTTGGCCAGCTGGACCGCGTTGCCGTCGCTGTGGACTACGACCGGCGGCGAGCCGTCGCCAAAATCCCAGGTCTCTTCGCCGTCGGTGGTGCGAAACGTGCGGACGAGAAACTTGATGGCCTCGCCGGCCTTGATACCTTCGGTCGGCGCGAAAGAAGCATGGATGCTCGGCGGCAACTGCTCGGGATGGGCGCGGTCGATCACGTTGACGACCGCAAAATCGTAGTGCCGCCGGCCCTGGGGATCGGTCACTTCCAGGACTTCGCTGTAGACGCCCGGTTTGCCGTAGGTTCGCGAAAACTGCGGACCGTCGGCCGTCTGCCCGTCGGTGCAGGTCCAGAAGTATTTCGTGATCGGCCCGGAGGCCGACCAGCTGCGGCTGCCGTCGAGCTGCACTTCCTCACCGACCGCGACAAAGTGGTGCGGCCGGGCGACGGCGATCAGCTGCGGCTGCTTCTCCTTCCGGTGGGCCTCCCACAGGAACGCGTAGCCGTCGATGATGCCCCACTGGCCCGACGGCTGCTTGCCGCTGATATCGAAGTGCAAATGCGACCAGCCGCCGCTGCCGCCTTCTTTGCCCAGGATGCCGAGGGCCTGGCCACGGCGGACGGTTTGCCCGGGTTTCAAGTCGGCGGCGATCGTATGCAGGTGGCTGTAACGATAGAACCAGCCGCGATCGTCGAGCAGGTAGAGCACGTCATAGCGCGGCGAGACGGGCGTACCATCGTATCCGGGCAGCACTTCCTTGCCGACCGAAACGACGAGCGCGTCGGTCGCGGCGACGACGTCGATCAGCCCCTCCGCGCCGCCGATGTCGAGACCGTAGTGGTAATAGACGCTGCCCATCCCCGGCCGCTCGCCGCCATCGACGTACGTCGGCTCGTTGGCCATCTGCGTCTGGCTGGCGAACCAGGCCTGCTTCGCGGGGTACTGAAACGTGCCCGGATTGAGCCAGGGCGAGCCGGCCGGCCACAGCCGCAGACGGGCGTCCTTGACCAGTCCCCAGGGTGCGAGGCCGCCCGTGGTTTTCGTCGAGTTTTTGGTGTAGCCGCGGGTGATCGGGCAGTCGATCTGCACGCCGCCGACGGTCACGGGCAGGTTGTAGTTGGCCGAGACGAGCGTGACTTTCTCTCCCGCGACTTCCACCGTCACTTCCGCGCGCCGCACGGCGTTGCGCAGCGTATCGTTCGTCTCCTTCAGGTCCAGCAGTTTCACCGCGACCGGCTTGCCGTCGAGCGTTACTTCCTGCGACTCGCCGATGTTGAGATCGACGGTGACAAAGGGCGGCGTGATTTTCGCCGCCGGCAGCGGCTGGGCGGCGACCGGAGCGAGGAAGAGGAGCAGCAAGCACGCAGCGGCAAGGGTTTTCATAGATTGGCCGGGGCAGAGGTCGCGGGCGTCAGCCGGCTGTTATACAGTCGAAGCAAGGCCAACGAAACTTGCGAGGTGGCTAAGCCATGTGGATCGAACGTATTTCGCGCGCCGTCGCCTCCGGCTACGGACTAAACGAAGTCGCATCCGTGCTGCTGATCGCGTCGGCGGCGGGGCTGGCTGCCGCGGCCGAACCGATCGCAATTCAGCCGCGGCTGGTCCATTTGAGGAACGACCCGCAGCGAGAGTGGTCGTCGTTCCCGGAGAAGCCCGAGGCGGTATTTCTGGAAGCGAAGTTTGCTGCGACGGCCAACGTGGGCGAGTTTGCGCTGCGCTTGCGGCAGCACGACGTGAAGCAGGCCTGGCGCGTGGTGCTGAATGGCAAGCCGCTGGGCGAACTGGTCCGCGATGAGGCGGACCTGGTGATCTATTTTCCCATCAAGCCGGAGTCGCTCGTGGATGGCGAGAATACGCTGCGGATCGAGTCGCCTGCCCGCGGGCCGCAGAACGCCGACGACATCCGCGTGGGCGAAATCCGGCTGGAGCCGCGGCCGGTGGCCGAAGCGCTTTCCGAGGCGACGCTGGAAATCGAGGTCATCGACGAGGTCGCAAAAACGCCCATTCCGGCGCGAATCACGATCGCCGATGCCAATGGCTCGCGGCAGACGACCGCCGCCGCCAGCAGCGACTGGCTCGCCGTGCGGCCGGGAGTCGTCTACACCTCCGACGGCCATGCTCGCTTTGGCGTGCCGGCCGGAAAGTACACGATCTACGCCGGGCGCGGCTTCGAGTACTCCGTGGCCGAGGTCGAGACGACGCTGACGCCCGGCCAAACCGCGCAGCACACCCTGAAAATCCGCCGCGAAGTCGATACGACCGGCTACGTCGCCTGCGACACGCACATTCACACGCTGACTCACTCCGGCCACGGCGACGCCACGCTTGCCGAGCGGATGATCACACTGGCCGGCGAAGGGATCGAGCTGCCGATCGCCACCGACCACAACGTGCACGTCGATTACGAGAAACTCGCCCAGGCGCTGAGCGTGCGGCAGCACTTCACGCCCGTGATCGGCAACGAAGTCACGACGCCGACTGGCCATTTCAACATTTTCCCGGTCTCGGCGACGGCCAGCGTGCCGGATTACAAGGCGAAGGAATGGTCCGCGACCTTCGACGGCATCTTCGCCACGCCAGACGTCAAGGTCGCCATCCTGAATCACGCCCGCGACCTGCACAGCGGCGTGCGGCCGTTCGGCCCGGCGCTGTTCAACGCCGCGGCGGGTGAGAACGTCGCCGGCTGGCCGATGAGGTTCAATGCCATGGAGGTCATCAACAGCGGCGCGACGCAGACCGACCCGCTGCGCCTGCCGCGGGACTGGATGGCACTGCTCAACCGCGGCTACAAAGTGACGCCCGTCGGCAGCAGCGACTCGCACGACGTGGCCCGGTACATCGTCGGGCAGGGGCGGACCTACGTTCGCTGCGAAGACCGCGACCCGGCGAACCTCGACGTGGAGAGTGCCGTTGATAATTTCCTCGACGGGCGCGTGTTGGTCAGCTACGGGCTCCTGACGATCGTCTATTGGGCCGGCGTCGAGGGCGACTCACAAGACCCGGGCATGATGACCGTGAGCTTGGGTGTCTTGGGCCCGACGTGGACGACCGCGAACCGCCTCCAGCTCTATGCGAATGGGGAATTGATTCGCGAAGAGCCGATCACGCCTTCCAAGGACGGTGAGCGAGCGCCCGGCGTCAAGTATTTTGGCAGCTGGAAAGTCCCCCGCCCCAAGCACGACGTGCGCATCGTGGCAATCGCGCTGGGCAAGGGAATCGACGGTCCATTTTGGACGACGGCGAAGCCCTATCAGCCGACATCGCCCGATTGGCAACCCTATGTACTTGGAATCAGCGGTGCGACCTGGTTCGACGGTGACGGCGACGGTCGCAAGTCATCCGCACGGGAATATGCCGAACGAGCAGTGGCTGCCGCAGCCGGCGATCCGGCGCAGCTCGTGGCGGAGCTGGCGAAATACGACGCTGCGGTGGCGACTCAGGCGGCGCACCTGTACCGCATCGCGGGCGGCTCCCTGACTGCCGAGCCGCTCTTAGAGTCGCTGAAGTCGGCTGCACCAGCAGTTGTGAACGGCTTTCGAGCCTATCGCGAAGCCTGGCGCGAGAATGAGCTGGCTCAAACGCAGCGCTAGTCATTGGGACCGATATCCCGGTCCGCGCAGCACGCGGCCGGGGCGAGCGTCCGTCTGCCTGCCGCCGTCGAGCACCAGGACGCCGTTGACGATCACGTATTGCATGCCTTCCGATAGCGCCGCCGGCTGCGTGAAGGTCGCCTTGTCGGTCAGCCGCAGGTAGTCCAGCACGATGATGTCCGCGGCGAGGCCCTCGGCGATGCGGCCGCGATCGAGCGCCAGCACGTTGTTCGCGCCCGCGGCGCTGGCCTGGGCGACGGCCCGCTCCAGCGAGATCGCGCCCTGGTCGCGGACATAGCGCGACAGCAGCCGCGGGAAAGCTCCGAAAGCTCGCGGATGTCCGGCGATGAGCGAGCCGCCGGCGGGTCCGACATCGGTGCAGAACGAGACGAACTCCTGCTGGATGGCGGCAATTTTATTGGCCTCGG
>DASRJB010000724.1:0-3169 GCA_035649715.1 Pirellulaceae bacterium | reverse complement strand
TATTACGCCCTGGTCAACCTGGCCGGGCACCACGTGCGGGCCAGCACCGATGCCCGCAATGCCGCCTGGTTTCCTATCGGCGAGCTGCCCGACCTGGCCTTCGACCACTGCCGCATCGTTGACGCTGCACTGGCCCGGCTCCGCGGCAAGGTCCGCTATCAGCCGCTGGGGTTCGAGTTGCTGCCGGAACGGTTCACCCTGCGGCAGCTGCAGCACCTGTACGAGATCGTCCTGGGCCGGCCGCTCGACAAGCGGAACTTTCGCAAGAAGGTGCTCGGCATGGGCATCCTCAAGGACACCCGCGAGATCGAGAAGGACGTCGCCCACCGCGCCGCCCGGCTGTTCCGCTTCGACGAGCGGGCCTACGAGCGGCTGAAGCGGCGGGGGTTCCTGTTTGAGCTGTGAGAGCACCATGAAATACATCGAAGCTCACGACGAATTCGACGGCCGCGGCCCGGCGGTGTTCCTGGCCGGTGGTATCACCGGGGCGGAAAACTGGCAGGCGCTGTTGGCCGATTCGCTGCGCGAGTTGCCGGCGGCAGTCCTTAATCCGCGCCGCCAGCAGTTTCCCGCCGACGATCCCGCTGCAGCACGCCAGCAGATCGAGTGGGAGCATCGGCACTTGCGTTTGGCCTCGCTGGTCGCGTTCTGGTTTCCGCCGCCGACGCTGTGCCCGATCGCGCTATTCGAATTGGGCGCGTGCTGTGCAGCGGGAACGCCGCTGGTTGTCGGCTCGCACCCGCAATACGCGAGGCGATTCGACTTGCAAGTGCAGTTGTCGCTGCGCCGGCCCGACGTGGAGCTAGTCGATTCGCTGTCCGCGCTTGCCGCACAGATCATCGCCCATCCGGCCCTGCGAGGCGCGTACCTATGAAAGCCCTGCTGTTGATCGACATTCAGAACGATTTTCTGCCCGGCGGCGCGCTGGCTGTCCGCGACGGCCACGAAGTCGTGCCGGTGGCGAACCGCCTGATGGCCGACTATCCGCTGGTCGTCGCGACCCAGGACTGGCATCCGGCGGATCACCGGTCGTTCGCCAGCCAGCACTCGGGCCAGCAGGTCGGCCAGCGGACCGAGCTGCAGGGGCTGCCGCAAATCCTCTGGCCCGACCACTGCGTTCAGGGAACTCCCGGCGCGGACTTCCCGCCGCAATTGGACCGGCGCGGCATGCACCACGTCGTGCGTAAGGGAACCGATCCGGCGATCGACAGCTACAGCGGCTTTTTCGACAACGCCCGCCGCAAGGCCACGGGGCTGGAGGATTACCTTCGCAGCCGCGGCGTGGATGAGGTCCACATCCTGGGCCTGGCGACCGATTACTGCGTCAAGGCGACGGCCCTCGATGCCAGAAGCCTCGGCTTCGCCACGCGGCTGATCACCGCCGGCTGCCGCGGCGTCGAGCTGGCCGCCGGCGACTGCCAGCGGGCGATCGAGGAAATGCGAGCGGCGGGCGTGGAGATTGCGTAGGAGCAAACCATGGCGATCCGGTTCTATTCGACGAAAGACAAGTACGGCGAGTTCTCGAATTTCGCCCGCTTCCCGTTCATCCTGGATGGACGCGAGTGGCCGACGAGCGAGCACTACTTTCAGGCTCAAAAGTTCCAGGACCATGCGTACCAGGAGAAAATCCGCACCACGGCCAGCCCGATGATTGCCGCTCGCCTGGGACGCAGCCGGGCGGTCCCGATTCGCGCCGATTGGGAAGCGGTCAAACTCGACGTCATGCGGGCCGCCGTCCGCCAGAAGTTCCGTTCGCACCCGCAGCTCGCCGCGCTGTTGCTCGAGACCGGCAATGAAGAGATCGTCGAAGTGACCACGCGCGACCTCTTTTGGGGCTGCGGGACCAGCGGCGCCGGCAAGAATTGGCTCGGCAAGATTTTGATGGAAGTCCGCGAGCAGCTGCGCGCGGACCAGGAGCAAAGTGTCTGAATGAACCGCACGTCGCGCGCGGCGATCGCGCAGGAAACCGTCGAAATCGCCAATCGCGGCTGGTACGAGACGCCGGCAGGTAAGCGCGTGGATATCTCTGCCGCGATGGACCGGTGCCTGAGCGGAACCGCGCTGTACCGGCCCGGCGAGCTGGACAGACTCCCGCCGCGGACCGGGCATCCCGCAGGCTTGCACGCCGCGTTTGAAGTCGCCAATGAAACCTCGCTGGCGGCGGCGCGGCGCCTCGTTGTGGAACGCGGCTGCTCCGCGACGATGTGCTTGAACTTTGCATCGGCGAAAAACGCCGGCGGCGGATTCTTGGGCGGCAGCCAGGCCCAGGAAGAAAGCCTCGCACGCGCGAGCGGTCTGTATCGGTCGCTCCTCACGCAGGACGAATACTATGCGGCCAATCGCGCCTGCGGCACGTGCTTGTACACGGATCATATGATCTTCAGTCCCGCCGTCCCGGTCTTTCGCGACGACGAGGGCCAGTTGCTGGAGGAGCCGTATTGTCTCGACATCGTCACCGCGCCCGCCGTCAATAAGGGCGCGATCCTGAAAAACGAACCGCAGCGGGCGCATGACATTGGGCCGACGATGCGCGGCCGCATCGAAAATCTGCTCCGCCTGGCGGCCGATCGAGGTTGCGAGCATCTCATCCTCGGCGCATGGGGCTGCGGCGTTTTCCGAAACGATCCGGAGGAGGTGGCGTCGCTATTCGCGTTCGTGCTCGGTGGCGAGCCGTTTCGCAACCGCTTCCGAACCATCGTGTTTGCCGTGCTCGATAGCGCGCCCGACGAGCGGACCATTGGACCGTTTCGGCGGATCTGGGGGAGTTAACCATGTCCGAGCAAGATCATCCACGGCCGCTCTGGGCCGGTCGCCATGTGTCGGTCCTGGCCCGCGGAAAATGGGAGTTTGTCACGCGCAACACGCGGCGGCCGGCCGTGGGCATCGTCGCGATCACGGGCGAGCGGCGGATCGTGCTGGTCGAGCAGTTCCGCCCGCCGGTGAACGCCCGCGTGATCGAGCTGCCGGCAGGGCTGGCCGGCGACCAGGCGGGCGCGGAGCAGGAGCCGCTGCTGGCGGCGGCCCAGCGGGAACTGCTCGAAGAAACAGGCTACCGGGCAGCGCGGTGGACCGAGCTGGCCGGCGGATACTCATCGCCCGGTCTGACCGACGAACTGGTCGTGCTGTTCCTCGCCGAGGGGCTGACTAAAGTCGCACCCGGCGGCGGCGA